>NZ_JBNPJZ010000259.1:0-392 GCF_050312695.1 Bacillus sp. AF62
TGGACACATAGCGATGTAACTCATTACCTTGGTGGTACGGATCATGAAGATCCAATTGATTATTTAAAGTCTCATGGTGTTTCAGAGGCTCAATTTAGAGCAGATGTACAACGAGCATATAATTCTAGTGTGGACGTTTCTGTTCCTGAGAAGCCATCTAAACCAACAGCTGTAACGGACGGCATTGCTTATATGGAAGGTTACAACGTTAATTTACGTAAAGGACCAGGTACAAGCTATTCTAAGGTTCGTCAATTAAACAAACCAGAATCTTATATTGTGTGGGCGGAAAAGGATGGGTGGTTAAACCTTGGCGGAGATCAGTGGGTGAAATATGACTCGTCTTATGTGAAGCTTGAAACGAAAAGTAAGGCGGATTCTTTCATTGTAGG
>NZ_JBNPJZ010000260.1:0-390 GCF_050312695.1 Bacillus sp. AF62
CTTGTATAATTATGTATCATAGAAAATATCCTTTTTTGTACAGATTATACCATAGATTCTAAACAGGTTCTTAGAAATTACATCTTTTCGTACAGCCACATGTATTCTTGCAGGAGTAGACGCCATGCATATGAAAAAAGAACAGGTTGATTTACAAGATCAGTCTGTTCAAAATCAAAAAGAATTTATTCATCAATTATTTGGATTAACAGCGTAAAAAATGATTCCAGTAGGAATCATTTTTATTTCTTGGGAATGTATCCTTTATTTGCATCAGAACCTATCAAAGTGATTTTCTTTTATATATTAAAGAGATACATAATACAATCAATGGTATGATAATTTGCATTGGTACGTGTACGTAATAAGGAAGAATGTGAAAGCCAATGT
>NZ_JBNPJZ010000148.1:0-386 GCF_050312695.1 Bacillus sp. AF62
GCATTTTGGGTAGACTCTGCTGGTGGAATAACATTAAAAGGTGGATCTAAATCCGTATGGATGGACAGTCAGTCTTCCATTGTATTCAACTTAAAAGGTAAAAATATGCTTGATATAGTTGCAACGCCAAACGCTGAAACAGACCTTCGATTCCAAACAGTAACCTTGCGTAACGGTAACATTGATGGATATACAACACTTCAGGTTAAAAATGGGTCAGGAAGTGCATATAACGCTGTTACAGCATCAGCTTTTCAAACGGCATCGAAACGTGAATACAAAACAAATATTCGTGACGTGCAGTTTAGCGCAATAGAAAAAATTATGGCACTTCAAATCCAACAATACAACTTGAAAACAGATATAGAAGACTTATATGAGAAGCG
>NZ_JBNPJZ010000261.1:0-386 GCF_050312695.1 Bacillus sp. AF62
TCAGCCGAACTTGTTTTTGTTTTAGATGCAAGTGTTGGACGACTTGCTGAACAGTTATACATAACATGTCGAGTTGCGTTCACGTCACCATCAAACTCAAATAATAAAGCGAACGGTTTTCCTTTTGCATCAGCTAATTCATTTAATACGCCATCCGTTTCATCTAATTCCTCACCCAGTGCATCGATAGCAAATTTTTCTGGGATAGTAGCAATACTTAATGTTCCATCGTAACCTTGGTTATTACTTGCCGCGTAATAAAGCATGTCATCTGCATAGAATTCAATTAAATCACCGCGTGGCTCAAAAGTTAGTTCCACTCCACCAGGTAATGGAATTGGTGTCCCAAATGTAACTAAGAAATCTTTAATATCAAATGGCACGTA
>NZ_JBNPJZ010000137.1:0-383 GCF_050312695.1 Bacillus sp. AF62
ATATCTATCATGCAGCTGTTGAGGAAGAACTCAACGGTTTATTTGCATTTACGTTTAGCTATCCGTTGTTTGCTCCACACGGCATAGAAATAGATGGTATGAGCATCATTAAAGTTCCAACCCCCGATGGTGAACAGCTATTTCGAGTTGTTACTCCTAAAGTCAGTATGGGTGAGATGACAGCGCAATGTTATCACATTTTTTATGACTTAACAGAAAATCTAATTGAAGACATTTTCGCTGAAACAACAAATGGTAATGGGGCTATGAATCGTATGTCAGCAGGGTGCCAATACAAGCATCCTTTTCAGTTTTATTCAGATGTACCAAAGATAGCCAGTGCACGTATTGTCCGTAAAAATCCTGTGGAAGCATTATTGGAT
>NZ_JBNPJZ010000262.1:0-380 GCF_050312695.1 Bacillus sp. AF62
TCTAACGTATACTTTCCTGGCACTAAGCTTTCGAATTTCACAACGCCGTCTTTATTCGTTGTTTTCGCTTCTCCAACTACTTGACCAGCTTCGTTCTTTAATTTAAATTCTGCACCCGCTAGAACTTTTCCACTCTCCGCATCTTTTTTGATTACTTGTAAGCTTCCTAGTTCTTTTGCATTTTCTATTTGTACTTCTACTACTTTGTTTGCTTCCACAACGACTTCAATTTCTTCTTTTAACAACTTATATCCTTGTGGTGCTTTCGTTTCTTTTAATGTGTATGTTCCTGGTTCTAATTTCTGAGAAATTACTTTACCAGTTTTATCTGTTCGTAACGTATCTACTTTTTTACCATCTTTATACACTTCGAATTCTGC
>NZ_JBNPJZ010000263.1:0-373 GCF_050312695.1 Bacillus sp. AF62
CCTGGCACTAAGCTTTCGAATTTCACAACGCCGTCTTTATTCGTTGTTTTCGCTTCTCCAACTACTTGACCAGCTTCATTTTTTAGTTTAAATTCTGCACCTGCTAGAACTTTTCCACTCTCTGCATCCTTTTTGGTTACTTGTAAGCTTCCTAGTTCTTTTGCGTTTTCTATTTGTACTTCTACTACTTTGTTTGCTTCCACAACGACTTCAATTTCTTCTTTTAGCAATTTATATCCTTGTGGTGCTTTTGTTTCTTTTAATGTGTATGTTCCTGGTTCTAATTTCTGAGAAACTACTTTACCAGTTTTATCTGTTCGTAACGTATCTACTTTTTTACCATCTTTATACACTTCGAATTCTGCATCTGATA
>NZ_JBNPJZ010000264.1:0-369 GCF_050312695.1 Bacillus sp. AF62
CAAAAGGAGCCCCTCAAATAATTCTTAAAAACCTAGATTGATTTGAACCTATTAAAACATTTTAAAGTTTCTCTTCTGCAACATTTGATATATCCCTAATTTAGGAACCAATGATTGGAGGAGAATTATGTTGCATAAAAGATTGTTTTTATATTTAGTTTTCATTTTCATTATTACTACCTTAGGAGACTGTAATAATGAAAATAATACCGATGAAGAAATCATTAATAAAGCAACAGAAGAAACCATTCAATATTTCAAAAAAACAGAGGGCTTAGATGTATCAATTACAGATCATGAATTTGGACCAAAAGACTTTCAAACTATCTCTATATCAGGCTATGTGACTAATGATAAAACGAAAGAATT
>NZ_JBNPJZ010000265.1:0-355 GCF_050312695.1 Bacillus sp. AF62
CAATACGTTGCTAATGCATTCACATCTATGTTTGTAATAACATCTAATTCTAATAATTCACCAGCAATCCGTCTAAACTCTTTCTTTGCAACTGAATCTAACCACGTTGGTGGCTTTACCTTGTCTTTTTTTGCTTGTAACTGTTTTTCAGCTTTTAATCGTTGTTCAATTTCATCCTTTGTCAATCGATTTGTATTACCTTCTAATAAATGCAAATGAATCGGCTTCGCTTTTCTTCCCATGTGAACCACCTCCCTCAGCTGAACCCCCTTTTATGAAATAAAACGAACTTTTTACACGGAAAGCTTGGCGGCGGTCTCCAAGGAACCGCCTTTTACTTTTTTTACACCGGGGG
>NZ_JBNPJZ010000266.1:0-350 GCF_050312695.1 Bacillus sp. AF62
CGGGCATTTTTTAATTTTGGGGAGAAACATGGATAAGCGTATTTATAAAGAAAGAGCCCTGAAGTAAAGGGCTCTCGAACCAGTGTATACCTACAATTACTAATAATATATGCTTAGCTTTTGTAAATTGTTAATTAAACCAAAAAAGATATTGAAATCCAGATGCAGACTTCAATAACTTTCGGAAAAATTAGTGTAATCAGACTTTTTTGGCTGAGTAAATTTTTTTATAGTGTATGTTCATCTTTAAGAAAAGGTTCATTGAACCAAAAAGAGCAACTAACAAAAGTTAGATGCCCAAGTGTAAAGAAGAAGCAAATCGGAAGGTAACTCAATGACCTTATGTGTAT
>NZ_JBNPJZ010000064.1:0-74733 GCF_050312695.1 Bacillus sp. AF62
CACTTGAAAATAGCAGACAGAGTTGCTTATTGGCAGGTGTAGCGATTTTATTAAAAAGATTTTAAACAGGTTCTTAGGAATATAAGTCGTTCTGGAAAATGAATCTCCTACAAGTTCCTCAAATCGTGTGTTCTTCTCTAATTGAATCTAAAATCCAATGTTTGTTAACGCTTTCAAAATCTTTTGATTGTAGATGGGTATATTTAAGTGAATAAGGATTAAAAAAATTGTAAGTATGTCCAGAATTCCCCCTAAAACTATTGCTTTTAATTCGTGAGACAGCTGTCTTCCATCCCTTTATATCGCTTCAATAACCTCGTCAACATTGTAGACATTGCTAAGGCATAGCTAATGCGATGTCTTTTGCTACTAAAGAATTTTTAATGAATTTTCTTTTTGATTACACACCTTTCTGTGAGTGATTTTTTCATCTTGTCCAATTTTAGAAAGTTGATATTTTCTAAGGTACTAATAGGTTATCCCTAGACGTCCCTATTATAGCTTGTATATTTATAAGTTAAATTTTTTTGTATTTTAAGAAAAAATGAACAAACAGAATTTTGAATAGGTAATAAATTCAACATTACATGTAGTATTTGTGTCTAATGTTTGAAACTGTATTAGTTAGAGGGAAATCAGTAGTAATACAGGGGTTCTTACATTTTTACATTGTTTATATTGGTAATCTCTTGTTAAGATACCTATATTTCTCTTTTTTGAAATATCTTATTTTTAGCGTGAAAGCTGTTGTAATAAATAATACATATAGATGATAGGAACTTATGTTAGGACATGTATAGGTGAGATGTTGAATATTAAATAGTTAATTTGTATTTAAATTCATTTTTCGAAATAAATAAACTTTTATGCGAAGTCAAATTCCTATCAAATTAATACAACTAAATGTTATTAAAATAAAAAATAATCAATTATAAAAGTAATTTTGAACGTAAGGAATTTGTAAGGAAGAGGTAAGAAAAAAGAGATTTTCCTTGTGTAAGATGAAAATGTAAAGAAGAGTGAGAGGAGAAAAATACTATATATTTCTATAAAAAACAAATCAATTAATAAGACTTCTTTGGAGGAAAAGAGACATTACAGATTCAATGTCGTCCTTTTGCAGTGGGTTAAGAAGAAAGCTGTGTGATTAGTTCCAAACAGCAAATAACCATTTATACAATATGAATAGGGGAGAGGATTATTTTGATGAAAAAGCATAGTCAAATTACATGTACAGGCTTAGCTCTTTTAATAATTGGAGGTTCCCTGTTTTATACACCTCTAACCTCAAATGTAAAAGCGGAGTCCATTCAAAATGTATCTAGTTCGTTACAAACAAGCACTCAAAGAGACCGTAATTCCGTCAAAGAGGCAATGCGAGATACATTGAAACTAGGATATCCAGGGATACTTGCTAAAACTTCTGAGGGTGGAAAAACATGGAGTTATGCGGCTGGTGTAGCTGATCTGAGTAACAAGAAAGCAATGAAAACAGATTTTCGTTTTCGGATTGGCAGCGTGACAAAGACGTTCACTGCAACAGTTGTACTTCAATTAGCAGGAGAAAACCGCTTGAATTTAGACGATTCTATTGAAAAATGGTTGCCTGGTGTCATTCAAGGAAATGGATATGATGATAAACAGATTACTATCCGGCAATTATTGAATCACACAAGTGGTATCGCTAATTACACAAGGTCAAAGGATTTTAATATGATGGATACAAAAAAATCTTATACTGCTGAAGGATTAGTAAAGATGGGAATATCCATGCCTCCAGATTTTGCTCCAGGAAAGAGCTGGTCGTATTCAAATACAGGATATGTATTACTAGGAATTCTTATTGAAAAAGTAACTGGGAACAGCTATGCGGAAGAGATTGAAAATCGAATTATTGAACCACTTGAATTAGCGAATACATTCTTACCTGGAAATTCAAGCGTCATTCCAGGAACCAAGCATGCCCGTGGATATATCCAATTAGACGGAGCAAGTGAGCCGAAAGATGTTACTTATTATAACCCAAGTATGGGGAGCTCGGCCGGAGATATGATTTCTACAGCTGATGATTTAAACAAATTCTTTTCTTATTTACTTGGGGGCAAATTATTGAAAGAACAGCAACTAAAGCAAATGCTTACAACAGTCCCTACAGGAGTAGATGAGCTTGGTGATTCCGGGCTTGGAATTTTCAAAATGAAGCTTTCAAACGGTGAATCGATATGGGGGCATGGAGGAACCATTCCTGGTTTTTTAACTTTTGCTGGAGGCACACTTGGAGGCAAGCATACATTGGCAGTCAATTTGAACAGCCTTAAAGCTGATACTCCTGATCCTTTTAAAAATATTTTACTTGCTGAATTTAGCAAGTAGTCTAAAAGTAAAAACGGGTAAAATTTATCATAGTTTCATAGTTAAACAAATTAATGATGAAAACGATCAATTATTTAAGGAGGTATCCGTGATGAAAAATAAGCTAACTGGTGTGTTAGCCACTGCATTAGCGGTAAGTATGATTCTACCAACAGGAGCGAAAGCATTTTCTGAAAGTAAGACTACTGTTGTAACTGGTGAAGAAGTAGCTAGTCAGGAACTGAAGAAGATTGCAGCAGAGAAGGCGGAGCTACTTACGAAGTCCCATGGGGCAGCTAGCGTGCAGTATGCACTAATTGATAATGGAAAACTTATTTTGTCGGGTCAGGCTGGCAAGAACGATATGGAAGGGGAAAAGCCGCTAACCCAAGATACTTTATACGGGATTGGTTCAGTTAGTAAAATGTATGCAACAGCGGCTGTAATGAAATTGGTCGATGAAGGAAAAGTCGATTTGGATGCTCCTGTTGTCCGCTATGTTCCTGATTTTAAGATGAAAGACGGTCGATACAAACGTATTACACCGCGTATGTTATTGAATCACTCCTCTGGATTGCAAGGTTCTACGTTAGGTAATGCATTTTTATTTAACGATAATGATACCTATGCCCATGATACTTTGTTACAACAATTGTCAAATCAAAACTTGAAGGCGGATCCTGGTGCTTTCTCGGTATACTGTAACGATGGTTTTACGCTGGCCGAAATTTTGGTGGAAAGAGTTAGTGGTATGAGCTTTACTGAATTTCTACATCAAAACTTTACAGAGCCTTTAAAGATGAATCATACGAAAACGCCGCAGGACAAATGGAGGGATGAAAATCGGGCTGGACTATATTACCCGGCGTACCAAGGACAACTTCCAATTGAATCGGTGAATGTTATTGGTACGGGAGGTATATCTTCCACGGCAGAAGATATGGTGCGATTCTCACAACTATTTATGGGACAGGGAAAAGGAATCCTCTCTGATAAGGTAGTTAAGGCAATGGAGCAAGAGGAATATAAAAAAGGAATGTGGCCGGGGGCTGGCGAGAATATTTTTAACTATGGTCTTGGCTGGGATAGTGTAAAACTATACCCATTTAGTGAATATGGGATCAAAGCTTTGGCTAAGGGCGGCGATACGGCATTGCAACATGCTATATTAGTCGTGCTTCCGGAACAGAAAATAGCAGCGGCTGTATTGACATCTGGTGGACGGAGCTCTACAAATCAGCTAATGGCAACTGAATTGCTGCTCGCTACGCTTAAAGAAAAAGGTACTATTAAGGAAATCAAGCCGAACAAATCCTTTGGTAAGCCGGTCAAAGTCAAAATGCCTCAAGGCGTAGCAAAGAAAGCTGGATTTTATGGTAATAGCGAAACTCATTTCAAGATTGAAATTACGAAGAACGGTGAACTATTCTTACCATCTAATCCAGAAGAAAAATATGTATATACTGCTGATGGAAGCTTTATTAATGAGGGGGGTACTTCCAAGCTCAACTTCGTAACCGAGAAAAATGGAAGAACTTATTTGAAGGAGAGCGCATATAAATCTCATCCAGGTTTAGGGCAAAGTGTGATGACCCACTATTTAGCTGAGAAACTAGAAGATAACGTGCTTTCGAAGAAAACCGCTGTTGCATGGGCAAAGAGGGAAGGTGTCAAGTTTTATCGTGTAAACGAGAAATTTAGTTCTATTCAATATCTTGTTCAGTCGAAACATCTTAGTACTCAAATTACTCGCAAGGAAGGCCCAGCAGGCTATTGGGATGGCAGAAAAATTACAGGTCCGAACACCGCGGTCCATCAGATCCAAGTACCCGTGATGAATGGTCGTGATACGACGGAAACGCATTTCTATACAGAAGGCGGCAATGAATATATGGAGATGGCTGGATTGTTATACGTAAGTGAATCTAATGTAAAACCAATTGATGTAGGCCAATCATCCAAAGTTACGTTGGATGCAAATGGGCATGCGAAATGGTTTACAATTCCACAAGCGGCAACAGACAAAAGGATGACCGTGACGCTGCCATCAAATGGTTCATTTGCGGTGTATGATGAGAAGGGAGTTTGCGTCAACTTCACCATTGTGAGTGGCAATAACAAGGTGGAACTTCCGAAGAACGGAACAATCGTATTCGCTGGGGCACCGAAATCGGAATTTGCAATCTCGGTGAACTAGCTATAATTTAAGATGATCTTAAACAAAACCAGTACGGTACAGAAAAGATGTATTACTGGTTTTGTTTGTATTTATGCATTCTTAATGAAAAAACTTGAATAATATCACTCTCAAGCACTATAAAAACATCAAAACTAGAAAATTAGTATCTCTAGAAGATGTACAGTTTTTTGGGAGTTGAATAATTTTAACAGCGTAGAGAGATTAAATTTCTACTCTTTTTCTTCTTAATTGGGGTACGACCTCAATTAAGAAGGTTTCTTCAATTAATAGAAATGTATGTACATACACATTGTATTTTTATTCCATAACTTTTAAAATTTTGTTCACGATAGTTTGATATTGTAAAAAAAGAAAATATGTGGCACGACATCACTTTGTTTTTTATACAGCTTTGTAATTAAACTATAGTATTGTATTTTTTTTCATTATTGAAATTAGTAATAATAAAATGTATTATTGAAAAGCACAATTTATAATTCAAGTAATCAAGCATATGTACCCATAATAATTTGAACATTCAGAAATTATAATATTGTCTAAAAACGAGGTGAGATTCATAGAAACAGTACATATTAAGTGGTATGGCATGTATAGTATAAATGACTTTTATAATAGGGAAGAAGCTTCTAAGAAGGGGATATTTGCAATCTCTAGAGTATATGCTAAGAATGTAACATTGCTCTATATAGGACAAACCAAAAGAAGCTTTATACAAAAGATAAGAGAACTTAATAAAGAGTGGACTTTTGATGAGAGCGAATTAAAGATTACATTAGGAATAATAGAATTTCCTAGTGGTGAAATTTACTCTGAAAAGAAGGTAAAAGAGATAAAATCTCTTTTGATTTTACGACATACCCCATTAGAAAACGAAACATCTTTATTATACTATAGAGGGAAATTTAATTTAAAAATTATAAATAAGGGAAGAAGAGGCTTAATTGTTAAAAAGCTTTCTACAGGAGATCTAATGTGGACGTAATTGGAATCACCTTTGAATAAAATTGAAGGTTTCTTAAGTGCAGAAGCTTATCAATTTTTAATGTATTAAACTATTTTGAATAACATATGTCAGATACTTGAAAAAACACAAATTATATTATGATATGAAATCCTGTATGGAAAGTGTAGTTTATTTCTATTGTTTAATAAAAATATTAAGAATTTTAGGGATAATACATAAAGAGTAGAGGAGAAAGTAAAAACGGAGGTTTGAAGAATGGGACAAGTAAGCAGATTTCAAGAAAAACAACAGAATCGTCGTCAAAAGGCAATTTTTAATATTGCATTTACTTTGGTATTAGTGACAGTTGGTATAGTGACATACCAGTTGTTTACCCCTTCTAATACATCAAAGAAAGCAATTGCTCAAGAAAAGAAAGTAACAAAGATAGAAGAGAAGAAAACTAAAGATAAAGAAACAGCAAAGATAGAAGAGAAGAAAACTGAAAATAAAGAAACAGCAAAGATAAAAGAGAAGAAAACTGAAGATAAAGAAACAGCAAAGATAGAAGAGAAGAAAACTGAAAATAAAGAAATAGCAAAGATAGAAGAGAAGAAAACTGAAGATAAAGAAGCAGCACAGTTAGAAGGGAAACAAAAAGTAGAAAAATCGGTAAAAACGAACGGAACTGAAAATAAAGAGGAAGAAAAAACGGTATTTCAAGAAAAGGATCCTCAAACTAATCCTTCATGGAAGCCAATTGGTACAGAGCAAGGAGCAAAACCTGATATGAAATTTAAAGAAGGAACAGTAGATTGGAGTGAGATGAAAAAAGCAATCTCTTATGCTGTTGATGTTCCAGAGAGCCAATTGATTTTCGATTTTATTGGAAATAATGGTAATAATAAAGCCTACGGTAATGTACGAGATAAACAAAGTAATAAAAAATATAAGGTTAATATTGATTGGGTAGAGAATCAGGGGTGGAAACCAGTATCTGTACAAGTGGTAAAATAAAGAATAGAAATGTAATTATGTGTTTAAAAGTTTATACTTGTAAAAACTCATAAAAGAGTTTGTTTCAATCAGGACTCTTTTTGTTATGTTGACAGCATTAATTACTCAGGCTCAATTGTGAGATCCTGATGCAGACAAAGTTTGAAGTTTATTAAAATCTACCTGATTTAGTGCTTCGAAAGGTTCAAAATTGCATTTTTAAAGCACTAAATAATTTATGGTACCTTTTGAAATATTTTTGGTCTCATTTCATTAGAAACAATTTCGTCTATATAACTAAAAAATGTATTATAATATCTATTGAACAGATGAATAGGATAACAATTACCTGCTGTTAGCAAGTTGCAGTTTATCTAATAAAAAGATCACTTGTTTCTAAGACAAGTGATCTTTTTATATACATTTCCTTTACTATTTTTAAAATTGAATAGATATTTCAATCTGTGTAATTACAATAGACTTGATTAAAATTAAAACTGCAACAAGGATAATACCGTCCATATTTGTAGTAAGAAATATATATAATATCTTAATGCAAGGTTGGCCTATGTTCTATGAAGATACTAAAGAATTATAGGAAACATTGATAAACGGGAATTATTTTTATTACAATATTTATGCATCTTTAGGCCTAAATAGCTGGGTATTAGCTAAGAAACTTGAGATATTAGACTCCTATTAAGTTAAAAATGGCCTTAAGGTATTTCCAATAAAGAAAATTATGTAAATAAGCTGTCCATATGGGCAGCTTATTGTATTTTTTTGCTTAGCTTGTTTTTTCCGAAGTGCTGGCGGTTCCTCTACAAGTATTCTTGCATTTAAATTATTTTTAATATATTATACTTATATGGTTATATAGAAATGGATGTATACAAAAAAGACTCAAATCTATTAATAAGATTTAAGTCCTTTTCAAAGATAAAAAGATTGTACCGAAATGGAATACAACTTATACTTTTCTTTTTAATATGTATCTAGTAAAAAGACATCTTTCATCAATAAAATTGTATTTTCAATATAAATGGAAGTTCATTTATATTCAATGATAGGAAATAGTGGGTCTAGAACATAGAGGAACAAAGAACCATACAGAGAAATTTGAAGAACCTGAAAGCTATTGTATGTAGTTTGTTCATCTCAAGTACAATACTAGTGGAGTCTTACCTCTGTAGGCAAGACTCCACTAGTATTGTTGTATAATATTTACATATCAACTAAAAAACAAAAACCATATAACACCAAGTAGCAGAATCCTAATATTCCTCCTACAGCTAATACTTGTTTAAACCAACTTTTAAATTTTATATTACTGTAAATACCTTGAACTTTTTCCATATTTCCTCCTATTAAGGAGAACCCTTAAAGACTCTCACTTCGTTATGGTACCATTAAAGAATGGAAAATAGAGGTCAAATATTGTCAAAACGTATAAATATGCAATATTGCATACAGAAATGTATTGTTACAAATGTAAGCGTTTACTATAATAAGGGTATAAAGTTTAATCACATCCCAGTACTAACAAAAGAGGAGGAAATAATATGGAAATCGCAATGGCAGTTTTAAAATTTATAGGTGGAGCAATCCCATTAGTTCAAGAGCTTCTAAAAGCATTTATGTAAATTCACTATTTAGCAATTATTTATAAAAATTATCATTCGTATGAGTAAAGCCCCTTTAACAATATTAGGGGGCTTTTTAAATTTCTAAATATTTAAGGTTACGTCACTTTTAGCTAGCAGAATTAATAGAGCTATTGAATTTTATAAGAAACAAGAAGCAGTTTCCTCACCACCTAAGATTATTTTCTCTGGTGGACAAGGATCAGATGAAAATATTTCTGAAGCGAAAGCTATGCAGGAGTATGCTGTGAATAATGGGATTCCTCTAGAGAATACAATAAAAGAGGACCGTTCTACTACAACATACCAAAATATGCTTTTTTCAAAGAGAATTATGGAATCATTAAAAGGAACACAGTATAACTGCATTTTTTCTACAAACAACTTCCATGTGTTTCGCGCCGGATTATACGCTAAAATAGTAGGATTAAATAGCCAAGGAATTGGCTCAAAAACAGCCTTCTATTATTGGCCAAATGCGATGATTCGAGAGTATATCGCAATCTTCGGTATGAATCGTGTACGTCACAGTATTGTAATAGCAATTATTATGGGATTCTCTATCATAGCAACCGGAGTAAATTATTTATTTTTTTAAGGGTGTTGTATAACTTATATTTTGGGAGTTATCTTAGGCAAGGAGTCACCTTAGGGTGACTCCTCTTTTTTGTGTTTATATGGGTTGGTTTATTTAAATGTTAGACTACAATGCAAGTGATTGTTATGATGTTGATTAAAAAGGCAGCTGTTGTAGTCGTCTTTTTATTATCTTACAAAAGTGTAATCTTCATGTCATGTTCTTGAATTTCTTCTCAAATAAAAAGGGGTTATGATAACAGCATAATAAAAAACGCATGAGGTGAATGACGTGAAAAGATATATTACACTTTTTAGTATTCTAGTTGTATTTGCTACAACGTTAGTTGGTTGCGATGTGAATCGTATGGGAAAAGATGAATACTATGTTCAAATTACAACTGATGCGAAAATAAAGTCAGGGGTATCTAAAGAAGGAAATAAATACACAGAGTATAATTATGAATTACAAGGATTTGACGAAAATGGTAATGAAAAAACAGTGAAATTTAATGGATTTAAAGAGCTTCGTAAAGAAGCATTCTTACGCGTGTTCCACTCCGATAAAAAAGGTGTAACTGCTTGGGAAGAGGTGAAGAAAGACGAGCTTCCTGGGAAGGTGAAAGAAAAATTAGACATGAAATAAATGATTTATAATGGCGAACCCACATATTCGAAGGGTTCGCTGTTTTTTTGTGGGGTAAATTTTGCCCAAATCCCCGAAAAGGGAGAATAAGCTAAATTAAGTAGGTATACCACCATATTGCCATAAAGACGTTATTCTTACGGTAGAATTATAGGAAAGGATGATGTTTTTTTATGTCTAATTCTGTATCTGACGACTTACAATTATTTGCACAGGAGATTAAGAGTCTTTTATCACCAAATACCTTACAGAATCTAGCTAGAGATGTTGGATTTGGGGTACCGCCACATCGCCATCAACCTAAGATTTTGAATTATCCCCAAAACGAAAATTTCATTCTTTCATAGTTGTCCATAGAAGTTCAGTTCGTTTTTTTCGTTTATGGGAAGAATGTATTTTTTAACTTGATAGCACTGTGACGATTCCCCTAAGAGACCTAAAAAAACTATGTAAAGAAGGTTTTCCAAAAGATTAAGCATAGCGCTACTCTTTTTGGAAAACCCTAATCGATAAATTCGTGTTATTATTCTTGATATTGCTGTTGAACCGCCTCTGGTAGTTCCTCAAAGATTATTCTTTTAAAAATGTTAATAATACTTCATTAAATTCTTTTGCAGGAGTTGCGTTTAATCCATGAGGATAACCTGTATTAGAGCAAGTTTACTATCAGGAATGGAATCATATGTGCGTTTCCACTTAACTTAAAAGGTACAGTTGCATCAGAGTCACCGTGAATTATAAGATTTAATATAAATATAAAATTTACCAATATATATATATAAACCAGTATTATAGTTTGATACTAATTTATTTGATTCTTTTATTTATGTGCTTGTTAATTTAGCATAGATGATAAAAAATAAGGTTAATTGTCCTATTATCACAATATTCGGCACTACTATAATTAAATTAATAACAAAAAAGACTGCTAAAATTCCTAAAAACAAGCACAAATGATAAATGTTCAAGCGGTGTTGTTCAAACCTGTATTGATGAAAAACAATTGTAGTTGACAGGAAATAGAGCAATACAGAACCAAAAACAAAATATAAGATAAAAGAATAATAGACCTCATGTAAAAATAATAATCTAATGGATGCTGCAACCATACTCAAAGACATTAAAATAAATAGATGACCGTAAATAATAATTTGACCAGAAGTTTGTCTAGACTTGTCGAGTTTCTTCTCCATGTTATCGAAATATTGCCACCACATCGAAATAATGAGGATAAATGAAATGATCGCAAAGCTTATTGAATCCCAATTTCCTTGTTTAGGTTGAATGACCACAAGAGTGCTTACAAGAGCTTCCCCAAAGAGAATAATGGAAAATAGACCAAATCACTCTAACAAGTGGGCTGTATTTGTAGGAACCTTTTCTAAACACTTCCTTCCAAGCAGTGGGACAATAATATCGATAAGAATCCCAAAATATAACACAGCATATCGAATCCAAGAATCAAAAAAGACGGATAGTAATGAAATAACGATTCCAATCCAAAAATATCTTCCTAAAAAGAGTGCTGCTTTTTTTCGAGCCCCCTCTTCTATACGCTGGACAACAAGATATTGAATTGCAGTCACGACCCTTAAGCCAATATAGCCAATTAAAAAAGAAAGATAATAAGGATCAAAATCAGCTGATAAGCTTGATGTCATTATTAGGACAAAAAACATTTGCAGGATCAAAAAAATTCTTTGATGAAATAAATCTTTTCCAAACCGGTTAACAAAGATGGTTTGCCCTACCCAAGCCCACCAAATCGGAATAAAAATTAAGACAAATTTTACTAAATACTCTGCATGGATTTGACCATCTTCAACATGAAGTAAAACATGAGTCGCAGCCGTCACTGCCGCCACAAATAACAAATCATAAAAGAGTTCTAACCACGTCACTTTCTTTTCTTCCATTTCTGCACTCCCTCCTTATAGTTAATAGTATGCTAAAAATATATAGTAATTGGAAGAGAAAATAATATAGACATAAACCATTTCTCCTCATTATTGTATTCAACATAATCCCCTGGAACGTCAGTGTTACATTTTATATAGTTGGCTACCCTTAAAATTTCAATATTAAAATACAATACTTTTAGGCCGTTTAGTTTTTCTCCTATGTTATCCGCTACGATTCTATCTCCACCATATAGGGGGCACCCTATATTCCCATCAACTTAAGAAATTTTAATACCTTTAAGTACAAAAAAACGTTATCATTTCTAAACAGGATAGATTAGAAATGATAACGTATGGATGATACTAGCTTATATTAGTCTTTCTGGTGCTTTGATGGTATATCATACTAATTAATAAAATGAAAGAATGTAGCAATAATAATTCTAGAATTTTTTATCATAAAGATGTAGCAACTATAGAACGCTTAGTAACAGCTATGAACAAGAAGAACGTAAAGCTAGAACAGGCTATAAATCGAGCAATGTCAAGTGTTGAAGAAAATGAGATAACAACTTTTGCTACAGATAGTGTAGCGGATACAGAACACGAACTTCATCACATGAGGGTCATCCGAAATCGGTACTTGAGTTAATCGTCAGCTGAGGTCTTTGGAATTGAACTGACGGGTAACTTTAACAAAATAAGGAGTACAATTAAACAGCCTAAAATATGCAAGTTTTTATGCGAAACTGCTTGAGTATTTTGGCTATTTTTGCATTCGTAAAAGTGCTATAAGTAAACAGCATTTTTAAATTACCAAATACCCCCATGAGATTAATGGGACTTATATTCCACCTCTTTAACAGGATTATATTAAGAAGTGGAAATAGTATAAGTACCCAAAAAACTATATTCATCAGTTTCTACTCCTTATGTGGATCATAAAGTTATTATCCCGTTTATTGTGGGCTGACTAAAGTTTCACTCTATCTCTCCGTCTCAAAAAACTCAATCCACTCCCCATCAGGACCAGCGAAGAATATGTAACGTGTTCCATCTGGTAATGTTTCGATTTCTTCTCCTAGTAAAAAGGTTACTGCGTGTTTCTTTAGTCTCTCGATTTCATCTTCTAATGAATCTACCTTAAAGCAAATGTGATGTACTTTTCCTTCGATTCTTCCACACCTAAAAAAGCGAGTTTTAAATCTGGATTCGGGTGCCCCATACGTTTAAGGAGCTGTAAGCCGACTACTTCTTCATAAAATGAGATAGATGCTTCTAAGTTTGCAACCATAAGTCCTACGTGTTCAATTCTTCTAACTGGCATGTAGATTCCTTCTTTCTGAAAATTATATACAATATATTATTGAAAATTAAGAAAATAAGCAAGATAAAAACCTTACAAATTTTAGCGTGTTGTATGGTATAGTGAGAAAGTATGTTTGGGGAGAAGGAAGGAGATTATACGATGAATACAACTACTCAAACTCCTTCATTATCAGAAACGATGAAAGAGTGGCATTATGCATTAGCATATGAAATTAAACATTGGAAAACGATAGGTGGTAGTAAAATTTCTATCATGAACGGTCGTTTTTTATATACAGATTATGAGAATACAGTGTATGTATTTCAGCTTATTTCGGAAGTAAGCTTACCTGAAGGTTCACCAATTCGAATTGAGTTCGATGGTGAGGAAGCGACAGGAGAAGTATTATCTGTACATGGATTAGAAATAGAACTGAAATTAAATGATTATATACAAGGTGAAATAAGAGAAGCGGTTTTATACAGTGAACCGTGGCAACTTTTAGAGCAACTGCAAGAGCGATTGAAAGAAGCACGTAAAGATAAGCTGAAACGTAATCGTATAAAGCGTCTTGTTGATGGGACGAGCAGTCCGAAACATATTGAGAAGATGAAAAATCCAAAAAATGAACTGGCATATCGTTCGTTTTATAATCCGACAACGTACGTATGGGGACCGCCGGGAACAGGGAAGTCTTACAATTTATCACGTATTATTTCGGCTCATTATCAAAAAGGAAAATCGGTACTTGTGTTAGCTCATAGTAACGCGGCAGTAGACGTATTAATGAGTGAAGTAACGAAGCAAATTGAAAAGAAAAAGAAAAAGAAATGGACGCCTGGCGAAATTGTTCGTTACGGTTATAGTCAACATGAACATATACGAAATCATGAAACGTTACTTGCATCTAAGTTAGTTGAAACGACGAACGGATCTTGGGGTGAGGAAAGACTCTATTTAGAAGAGACACGACAAGATCTTCGTGAAAAAATCTTATCGTATAAAGCAACATCTGCTGATAAGAAGCGTATACAAGAGATTGAAAGTGATCTTCGAAAGCAAAAGGCTAAAATTAAAGAAGTAGAAAAAGAGTATATTGAAAATGCGAAAGTAATTGGTGCAACTTTATCGAAATGTGCCATTGATTCACTTATTTATGAGCGTACATTCGATTTAGTTGTCGTAGATGAAGTGAGTATGGCGTTCGTTCCGCAAATCGCATTAGCTGCTTCACTTGGAAAACGTATCGTCGTTTGCGGTGATTTTTTACAATTACCTCCAATTGCGATGGCAAACCATGAAATCGTTCGCAAATGGCTTGGGGAAGATATGTTTTACCACGCTGGGATTGTTGATTCTGTAAATAAATCAGAAGCACATCCGAACCTATTTATGTTGCAGGAACAAAGACGTATGCATGCGGATATATCGAAGTTTACGAATTCATTTATTTATAAAAACAGAGTATATGATCATCCGTCTGTTTCAGAACGTAAAGAACTTGCGCAATTGCAGCCGTTCGCAAATGAAGCGAGTGTTTTATTTGATACGAGCCAAATGGGAGCTTTTTCGTTAAAAGATGCTGCTTCTGGTTCACGTTTTAACATTATGTCTGGTTTAGTAGCGATGCAAATGATGTTAATCGGATTGTTAGACGGTGTTCAGTCGATTGGTGTTGTGACACCTTACAGGGCGCAGTCACGCTTTTTATCGACGTGTATTAGAGAAATGTTGCAGAGAACGAAATATCAAAACATACCAGTTTTAGCGGCGACAGTTCATAAGTTTCAAGGTTCTGAAAGAGATATGATGATCTTTGATACAGTTGACAGTTATCCGCAAGAACGACCTGGCGTGTTATTCTTTGACCATAAAAATCATCGCCTCGTCAATGTAGCAGTGACAAGGGCGAGAGGGAAGTTCATTCAATTATCAGATTGCCATTATATGCGTAAAAATCTTTCTAGAAAACAAGCGTTATCGCAATTAACAGCTCATATAGAACGTCATGGAGATGTGTATGACCGCACGACATCAAGACAATTGTGGGAACGGAAAATTTCGAAACGTTTACGCTGGTTTATGGAAATGAATCTTGAAGAGCCGAAAGGGCTATTAAAAGATATTTTAGCCGCAAAACGAAAAATTATTATTTCACTGCCAAGTACGAAACAAGTAGATAAACGAGTATGGCAAGCGTTAATGCGTACAAATGCACAAATAACAGTTTATAGTGATGGACCAGTTCCGCTGAAAAATGTAAAGTTACAAAGACAAAATAAAGCATTCCCATTCTTAGTAATTGATGATGAAATCTTCTGGGCAGGCGCACCGCTCACATCTCAAATGATATTTGAAGGTAGTACGGAATTTCCGTACGTATGTGCAAGGCTGCAAGCACCAGAAACAATTGGTGTATTAAAAGGATTTTTAGATATTCGGTAAATTCGGATAGGAATTCCTTGACTTTTACTTGGAATGAACTTAGAATAAAAAATAATTTAATATAATTTTATGAAAATTCTTATCACGAGAGGTGGAGGGACTGGCCCTATGATACCTCGGCAGCGGATTCGTTATGAATACTGTGCCAATTCCAGCAAGGTAACTTGAAAGATAAGAAAGAAGCTCATTTTGACTGTATATACAGAAGCCTCTTTCTATCTTTTAGAAAGAGGCTTTTTTACGTGAAAATAAAAGGAGGAAGAACAATGGGAGCGACAGGAGTAACGTCACAAAGAAAAACAATTGAAGAGAGTATCGAAAGAAATAAGGAAAAGTACATAGAAACAAGTCATGATATTCATGCGAATCCAGAGATTGGTAACCAAGAGTTTTACGCATCTAGAACGTTAAGTTTATTGCTAGGCAGTGCAGGATTTCAGTTGCAGCACAATATAGCTGGACATGAAACGGGATTTATTGCGCGAAAAAGTTCTGGAAAACAAGGACCGGCAATTGCATTTTTAGCGGAGTATGACGCTTTACCAGGACTCGGTCATGCGTGTGGTCACAATTTAATCGGCACAATTAGCATTGCAGCAGCAATCGCATTATCAGAAACGCTTGAAGAAATTGGCGGGGAAGTTGTTGTGTTTGGTACACCAGCAGAAGAAGGCGGGCCAAATGGTAGCGCGAAATCAAGTTATGTAAAGGCAGGTTTATTTAAAGACATTGATGCGGCGCTTATGATTCATCCGAGCGGAAAGACAGCGACAACGAGTCCTTCACTAGCAGTCGATCCACTTGATTTTCATTTTTACGGAAAAACAGCTCACGCTGCAGCTTCGCCAGAAGAAGGGATTAACGCATTAGATGCGGTTATTCAGCTCTATAACGGTATTAACGCACTTCGCCAACAACTTCCGTCAGATGTAAGAATTCATGGTGTTATTACAGAGGGCGGAAAAGCACCTAACATTATTCCGGACTACGCTGCAGCAAGATTCTTCATCCGCGCAGCAACGAGAAAAAGATGTGCGGAAGTAACAGAAAAAGTAAGAAATATCGCACAGGGAGCAGCGTTAGCAACAGGCACAAAAGTGAAAATCCATCAATTCCAAAATGAAATCGATGAACTACTCGTAACAAAAACATATAACGACGTCGTAGCAGAAGAACTAGAATTATTAGGCGAAGACGTAAACCGTAAAGAAAGAGTGGGTATTGGTTCAACCGACGCAGGAAACGTAAGTCAAGTTGTACCGACAATTCATCCGTACATTAAAATCGGACCAGATGATTTAATTGCACATACGAATGAATTTAGAGAAGCAGCACGTTCAGAACTTGGAGATAAAGCATTAATTACATCGGCAAAAGCATTAGCAAATACGGCGTATCGATTAATTACGGAAGAAGGGTTGTTAGAGAAGGTCAAGGAGGAGTTTAGAGAGGCGCAGAGGAATCAAGGGTAAGGGGATTAAGGTGCTTTTTTCGAATAGCATTCTAATTAATAAGTAGAGATATAAAAAAGAACATTGAAAATCAATGTTCTTTTTTTTGTTACTAATCATTGATTTTGTTGGTTTTTCTCAAGAAAGAGAAAATTTTACTGTTAGTGAGGATAATACGTATCCCTTTATTAGAATGACAATTTCTCCTCGAACTCACTCTTTAAAACAATTAAAGGAGATGATAATCCGAATTGCATTAACGAGTCTAAAAACGCAGCGAGGGAATCCATCGAATCGCTCATGACCTTCATCATATAATTAAATTCCCCACTAATTCGATATAAATCTGTTACTTCAGGAGCGGCATTACAAAATTGAATAAAATCAGAGCATTGGCTCGTTTTAAACATGATGAATGCTTGAATGTTTTTATTAATTTTGGAAGGCTCAAATTTCGTTCGATAAGCCGCTATAACTCCTTGATCTTCAAGCTTGTTAATACGTTCTTTTACAGCAGGTTGCGTCATGGATATAATTCGTCCTATTTCTGAAACAGAAATTCTCGCATTTTCATACAACAAGTTCATAATCTTATGATCGATTTCATCCAGTTTTACTGTGTTTTGCATTGTGTAGCCTCCTTGTTTTTGTTTTCTAAAGTAAATTACGAATTATAACTATAATATCATAAGTGAACGAACTGAATTACTTATAAATCTATATTTAAAATTATCGGTGTTTGCATGAAAATATAAGTGTTGGATTTTTTAAACGGAAATTTAGGAAGGATGGAAAAAATGAAGAATCTTGATGGGAAAGTAGCGTTAGTAACAGGGGCGAGTCGCGGTATTGGTCGGGCGATTGCGATGAGATTGGCAAACGACGGTGCATTAGTTGTGATTCACTACGGACGAAATAAGGCAGCTGCAGATGAAACAATTTGTGAGATTCAATCTAATGGAGGAAAAGCATTCTTAATTGAAGCAGAACTCAATTCAATTGATGGTGTCAAGAAGCTAGTAGAACAATTGAAGAATGAATTACAAGTAAGGGTTGGTACATCAGAGATTGATATTTTAGTAAACAATGCAGGGATAGGTACACAAGGAACGATTGAAAATACGACAGAAGAAGTTTTTGATGAAATTATGTCTGTAAATATTAAGGCACCGTTCTTCTTAATTCAGCAAACATTGCCGTTACTACGAGCAGAGGGGCGTATTATTAACATTTCATCAGCTGAAGTACGACTTGGTTTTACAGGCTCAATTGCATACGGCTTAAGTAAAGGTGCATTAAATACGATGACACTTCCTCTAGCTAAACATCTCGGAGAAAGAGGTATAACAGTGAATACAATTATGCCTGGATATACGAAGACAGATATTAATGCAAAATTGCTAGATGATCCGGAAATACGAAGTTTTGCTACGAATTCATCTGTGTTCAGGCGAATAGGGCAAGTTGAAGATATTGCAGATGCAGTAGCATTCCTTGCTTCTTCTGATAGCCGCTGGGTAACAGGGCAGATTATAGATGTCTCTGGAGGGTTTTGTTTATAGGGACACTACTCCATAACCAGCAAGCTAATCAAGTAAATTACTAGTTATGAAACGATCCTTGTTTTATAACTAGTAATCTATAGAAAGGTAGGGATGATAAAGAAGTCTATTAAAACGTGATTTTTTCGCTAGGAAATTTGAATAAAGGGGCTATTTTTCATTATTCGTAATCTAAAATAATCAAATTTTATTTTACAGTAACAATAAAATAAATTATTGACCGTGTGGTACAAAAAGGGGTATTCTATTCATGTTATCTTTAAAATGGGAGGGGGATACGATTGAATAAACGTGGCAGACCTCGAGAGTTTGATTATTCCTCAATTGTAGATGTTGCAATGAAAACATTTTGGTTAAGAGGATATGAAGGATGTTCTACACAAGATTTATGCAGTGATACAGGACTTGGAAAAGGAAGTTTATACAATACTTTCGGTAGTAAACATGAACTGTATGAACAAGTATTAGAACGCTACCATGAAATTGGGATTAGGGAACAAAAGAAATTGTTACATACTCCAATTCCAGTTAAAGAACGATTAAGTAATTTTTTTGAATGGGCATTGAAAGAAGACTTTGAGAATATGGATCAAAAAGGATGTTTATTGATTAATGCCAGTATAGAACGTGCTAAAAACGATTTAATGGTACAAGAAATTTTCTCGAAGCATGTTGAACTTCTTAAACAAGCTATTGAAACAGTGATGGAGGAAGGATTGCAAACAGGTGAAATTTCAAAGAAGCAATCAGCTGAGGAATTAGCTAGTCTGCTTTTAAGCAGTTATTACGGATTCCGTGTTCTTAATGTATCGATGCAAAATCGGATGTTGTCTGAACAAGTTATCAAAGGAACAATAGAGTCTATTTGTGGCGCTTAGTGCGCTCTTTTTTTGTAATA
This sequence comes from Bacillus sp. AF62, assembly GCF_050312695.1. NCBI lineage: Bacteria > Bacillati > Bacillota > Bacilli > Caryophanales > Bacillaceae > Bacillus > Bacillus sp. AF62. The sequence continues at coordinate 18,923 of NZ_JBNPJZ010000064.1, forward strand.
TTTTTGTACCGATCATTACAATAATGGATAAGGAGTGTTTTTATGCCATCGATTATTTATTTATTAGCTTTAGCAATCTTTTGTATGACTACATCAGAATTTATGGTTGCAGGTATGATGAATGAACTTGCTCTTTCATTCCAGGTTTCTGTATCATCTATTGGGTATTTAATTTCAGCTTATGCAGGAGCAATGGTAATAGGAGGCCCCATTTTAACTGCAATCCTCTTACGAATGCGCAGCAAACAAGCATTATTGTTTTTAATGTTCATATTTTTAATTGGTCAATCGCTCGGAGCTATTGCTTGGAACTATGATATTATGATGATTTCACGTATTATAACTGGTATTGCTTCAGCTTCAGCTTTTGGAGTCGCGATTTCCTTTTCTGCGACATTGGTTCACTCTGATTCAAGGGGAAAAGCTGCATCAATTGTACTTGCAGGCTTAATGTTCGCAACTGTATTAGGTTTACCTATAACAACCGTTATTTCGCAATATTTTGGCTGGCGTATTAGTTTTGGGGCTGTTTCTGTTCTTGTGCTAGTATCAGGGATTATGATTCAACGGTTGTTACCATCATCTTCAAATAAAGAGCAATTAAATTGGAAAGACGAACTTCTGCGATTTAAGAATATTCATCTTTGGGCAGCGTACGTAACAAGTATGTTCATTATTGGTGGTACGTTTGCGGCATTTAGTTATTTCACTCCTATCTTTACAAATGTTACAGAGTTTTCAAGCACAAGCATTCCATATTTACTTGCTCTCTATGGTAGTGCGACGGTAATTGGGAATATAATAATTGGCAAGTTCGCTGATAAATTTACAATGAAAATACTTATGGGTGGATTAATTATATTAATCATAGCGTTGTCTTTATTTGCTTTAAGTGCAGAGAATAAATACATTGCAGTTATTTCTACGATTTTTATTGGTTTAACTGGTGTAGCATTGAATCCAGCTATGGTTGCGAGGGTGATGAAAACAGCTAGTAATGGAATAATGATAAATACCGTTCATAGTTCTTTTATTACGCTAGGTATTGTTATTGGTTCGTCACTAGGTGGTCTTGGGATCAGTAAAGGATATGGTTTTGTATCTCCGCTATGGATTGGAGCTTGTTTAGCTATCCTTGGGGTAATTTCGTTATTTCCATATTTACATAAAGGAAAGGCAGATTAAGATGTTTAAAATTTCTTTATATGGGGTACCGCCACATCGCTATCAAGCTAAGCTTATGCAAAGTCCATTTTAGGTGAAATTGTTTCTTTTTCTAAAGGGCAAGTGTAGGTGATTGAAAGATTTGCATACGAAATAACCCCTAACGGGTTTCACTTTTTTGAATTAAGCGGCTTGATTATCAGACATGGTACAATTGTAAACGACACCTAATATATCAAAGACCGTTTTTTTCTCATATCGATGAGATTTCCGCCCGTTTTGCTGTAGGAGGTTGAACGGGCGAATGAGAATCTTTGATAATTCTTGGGTGTCTTTCTGTATGGCTTGATAAATAAGAAAAAAATAATCTCTAATCATATATATGGCCTTATATTCACTCAGCTCTCGTTTCTTTTTCATAAGAAGTAATTGACGCATTTGAAACATAGTAGAAGAACAGAGGAGAATAGCGATCAGTTGCCCATACAAATGGCGTTCTAATCTTTCTCGTTTTATCTTTTTACAATGGTGAATATAAAAGAATGATTTCCATGTTTTAAATAAAATCTCGATTTGCCAACGTAAAGAGTACAAATCATGTACTTGTCCCATCGGGACAATATCTGTAGAGGCGTTTGTCATATATACATTGATACCACTAAGTCGTTTGCTACGAGGAGAATACTTCATTCCTTTCTTTTTTTCTCGTATAGCTTGATCACGTAATCGTTTTTGTTGTTGTTCTTTTGTTAGCCGATGAACAATCACACGAGTTGGGACTTTATCAGTCATTCCTACATAAGCGTCGGATATTTCATATGTTTGTCCTGGTTGAAGAGAGCTCATTAAAACCTCCATATCTATCTGGATATACTCTGTACCTTTCTTGATTCTGCTATCTTGAAAATAATCAGGGTTAGGATTTTTTTGATAAATACGTGTATTCGATTTAATACGTGAGATATAATAAGCTTTTTTATCTTGTATATGTTAAAGATGTTTCAAATAAAAGAATGGGGCATTTAATGTAGAAGCATTTGATAAAAAAATCGCATAAATGAATTCAAAAAATAGAAATACATTTAATAAAACACACATGGACTTTTCTTTAATATCATAGCTTCAGTTTAATGATAGATAATTACCATGTAATTAGCCGTGCTAAAAAATACATATGATATTTCTATCTCCAGAGTTATATAATAGTGAGCTGTTGTACGTTAATACCACGAAATTTCTTCAATTTCTTTTTTATACTCTTTTTCATCATCTTTGTTTAACTTTTTATTATTAATGTAAACATAGTGCCATTCATAATTTTGTTTTTCTAAATATACATAGAAAACTATTTGTACATGTTCTTTTTCACTATTATCATAACCTGTAAATTCAACTACATAATGTTTTCCTTCTTTTTTTATATACTTCCATTTGGAGCTAGTGGTAAAGGATTCTAATGTCTCTCCTTCTTCACTCCAACGTACAACATTTTTCACATTTGTTTGGGTTGGTAAATATGCTAATTTTATGTCCATAATGTAAAGAAATGATAATAAAAATAGATTGAGGCATAGCATAATTTCAATGTGAGTGCCACCTTTTGCTCGTAAATACAGGTCTTGTTGAGTTTGAGGTAAACTCTTCACTTTTCCCAGAATTTGTATAGCGTGCTTAAAATACCAACGATTACCGTTCCACCCTACAACAAAACAAAATTCTAAATATAAGACTATGTCTACCCACAATGGGATATCTATTAGATGGAAAATAATAAACCATGGAATTTGTAGTAGTCCTAAGAGAAAGAAAAGTTTATACATTTTTCGATATGCTATCCAAAATAACGTGAAGAAGAAGGCTATCCAATTCCAAGTATTTTCTTTTGCTGGATCTTTAACTTCTCCCCATTTAAAGTCATAATAAGATTTCTTATTTTGAACGATTTTAAGTAGTGCTGGAAATGATGTAGCTTCTCCATCTAAATTAGTTATTTTCATCAAAAATTCCTCTCAGTACTGTTTGTATATAATTAGAAAGTGAAGGTAAACCGACAGTTTCGTTTTTCATACTTCTTCAATATGTTATGTATTTTTATAAATTTAATTTTGGTATTTATCATTTTTCTCTAAAGTGTTTTAATGAAAATAATTCTTCATTCATCAGACCAAAGTTCACTCATCAAATATATGAAATTGCAAATTATGGAGTTATCTCATGAAGTGAGACAACATTTACAGATTATTTCTGAAATGAGTGAAATGATAAATAGGAACATAGATCTCATTTCACTCCAACGTAGACACTACGATATATTAATTAGAAAGAGGAGTGAAATAAGTGTCATAACGCAAAGATTACAAATCGATATTAATGATATGGATGAACATTTTAATTCTTATATAAAAGAGTACAAATGAGTGATTTTCAAATAGTAGGTTCTCCATCTGCCATTTTCTATGATGAAGAGTATATTCCGAACCACAATGATATTGAATTAAGAATTCCAATTATATATGATAACACTGGAAATGTATCGTGGGATTGGGAGATAAAAAGCTAGATCAGCATCAAATTGTTACTACCTTACATCATGGGAGTTATGACGATATAGGTTACGATTATATGGCACTAGAAGAATGGAGCAAGAATAATAGATATTCTGATAGTTGCTCCACCATATGAAGTCTATTTAAAGGGTCCCGAATGTGATTGTCCAGTGGAGGATTATGCGACGCAAATTTGATATTCGGTTATTAAAAAATAACAACAATAATGATTTGACCTTGACAATATGTTAACGTTTATTCTATTTTCAAAAGTAATTTATCTTAATAAAATAGGTAGAATCTAATTATTTAGTTCACATTTTAATCCAAGGGGTACAAATTTGATGCGACGTGAAAAGGATTTGTTGAAACAATGGAAGGCGGATTTGCAAGCTATTCAAGAAGAGAAGAGACTGAAGAAGAAGGCTAAGAAAAAGAATAAGAAATATAGCATTCCGGGTAATACAGTTGACTTCATGGATGGCAAGAATACTTATCGTAAAGAGAATGGGGTATGGAAACAAAGGAATAAATAAAGTGAGGATAAATGATTTTGATTAAGTGTATGGAAATTAATGTAGGCGCCGACATAATCTGGCTAGCGTCTTATTTGTTGTTAAGGAAAGATACTGAAGCAAAAACAGAGTTTGTTAACAAATACACTAAAATTGCGAAAACTAAATTTGAAAACAAATACTATAGTAAATATGAATGGACCATACAGCGGGATAGTAAATGAAGAGATTCAATTTCATAGTGATGGTACAAAAAGTGAAAATGAAAAAGTTATTTCTTATCTATGGAACTTTGGAGATGATACAACAAGTACAGGAGCAAATCCTACCTATGTATATGGAGAAAAAGGAACATACACTGTGGAACTAACAGTAAAAGATAGTAGGGGAAAAGAAAGCAAAGAACAAACAAAGTTACTGTAAAACAAGATCCGCAAACAGGTGAATCCCATGAAGAGGAGAAGGTACTCCCGTTTAATACGCTTGTAAAAGGAAATCTGATTACTCCTGATCAAACAGATGTTTATACGTTTAATGTTACAGATCCAAAAGAAGTAGATATTTCTGTGGTAAATGAACAAAATATTGGGATGACATGGGTACTTTATCATGAATCAGACATGCAAAATTATGTAGCTTGTGGTGAAAATGAAGGAAATGTTATAAAGGGGAAATTCACAGCGAAACCAGGTAAATATTATTTAAATGTATATAAATTCGATGATAAAAACGGTGAATATTCATTATTAGTAAAATGAATTTATTTCTAACATGTATAGAATGATTGTTTTAAGGAGGAGTCTGTTAAGATAGGCTCCTTCTACTTTTTATTTATATATTAGAACCATTAAGAATAGAAAAAATCGTGTTTGAAAAAAGTTTAATTATTTCCTATCTGCATTACTATAATATCAGACTCTTTTCTTTAATAAGTCTAAAAGTTAATGTACAAAATTCAAGTGCTTATAAGGAATACTTAGCTAACTGTTCACCCCAAGATGATAATTCAGTTTCAATAAATCCTGCTTTTTTATATACAAATTTAGCTGTAAGGTTTTCAGGAGCATATCCAATCATTATTTTAGAAATGTTTGGGTTATTATTGCTTCTTATCTTATTAATTACCAGAGGTATAGCTTGTTTACCTATGCCTTGCCCTTGAAATTTTTTATCAATCATAAGTCTATAAATCCAATAATTATTATCATCAGGATCTATCCCAAACATAGTAAATCCTATCATTTTTTCATCAAGATAAATACCGTTTGCATAGAAATTATCTAGAAATTGAACTTCTGCGATAGAATAAAGGTTGGATGCAATAAATGTTTGTTGTTCTTCTGTAACAGAAAGTGTAATTGCTTCTTCCCAATTACTTTTGTCAATAGCCTTTAAATAAATCTTATTCAATCTGAAACTCTCCTTCCAATATTGAAGAGGAAGCACATAGTTTATGGGCTAGTGATACGTTATCCTCTTGTTTTTTTGCCCAATCAAATAGAAATATTTTCTCATCGACAACGCCTCCTTAAAGTTACAATTCAAAAAACATTATTATAATCAATATAAATATATTTTATCCACTATAAATTATTTTCCTGTTGAAAAGATTCTATTTTTCTGTCTAATTTATCCAAGGTATATGATACTAAGTATCGGGAGAATCTCTTTGCAAACAATTATATTTCACTTTGAATAAAGAATAATGTTTTTTGTTTTGGAGAAGAATATGATTGTTAACTTGATAGCAGTGTGGCGGTACACTATTGTCATCAACCTATTATTCTATGATTTTTGTTTCTATTTACTTATATTTTCATTGTTACTGAACTCTACTTCATTAAAAGTTTGTTTATACCCCAGATTACCTCGTGTGAAAATAAGAATAAGTAAAGCGACAAATCCCAATCCTATCACTACAAATATATCCGTATTCTTTATAACAGGGTTGGTGGAATGAGTTTGTGCTAAACTAAACGTATTTATACTCGCATGAATTAGTATAACAATAAATAAATTACCGTGATTGCAGTTATAGCTCCAAGTAAGAATGATTGAGATCGGCAAACATAGTAAAATAAAAATTGGCAAATGGATATATAGGAGAGAAAGGTCAGAACCCGGACCACCCTTTTGTGCAGCCGTTAAGAAATGTGGAAGATGCCAGAAAGTCCACAAAACACTAAGTAGTAAAGTAGCTTTTAACGGTCCAAATTTCGATTGTAATCGAGGCAGAGCGAAACCACGCCATCCGATTTCCTCGGGTAAAGGCCCACCGAGAAAGAAAATTGCTATAAAAGAGAAGAGATAGGTTATAAAAAATTCAAAATTAAGGTCACGGAAAGTAGGTATCTCTCCATTTACTATTACCATACCCAGAAACATTGCAGCGGGGATAACGATGAGGGTAAAAAAGTACCACTTCAAACCGACCTTAGTAGTTAGAATGCTGTTTCTAATTTTTTTCCATGACTCTTTGCCTTCAAGAATTCGGATCATGATACATGCTGCTAGCATAGGACCTACAAATGCATTGGCATAAAAGAAAAGATTAAACATTTTTGTTTTCGGGAAAATACCCCATTGTGACAAGATAAATGGAATTAATACAACCCACGAGAATACATATGCCATAAAAAAAAATGAAGTTAACGGATAGAATTCCAAATACCTTCTCAAACCTGTTGATGAATTTTTTGATTTTGTTAAATAATTCAACACAATCACCTCTTCATTTATATAAACCTGCATACGTGCTAATTCTACATGTTTTGATAAAGAACCTTTTTGATGTAATAATGTTCACTAAAATTTATTTGGTTTGTCGGCTCCAAATAAGAGAAAAAAACTTGCAGAATCTTTCTGTAAGGTTTTTTCTTTAAAAGTATGAGCTATCAGTACTAAAAACCTACAGTACCATATCTAATCTTGTTTCATTAGTTAATTCAATAGTATTAGTAACATCAGTTGGAGAGTTATTTTTAGTTTAGTTTGATTCCTTCTCCTTATCAGCACGGAACTTGTTTAGCATCTCCATAATAATCCATAAGGGGACACCTTTATCTCTTAATATTTTCCATAAATCCATTTCAGTAAATTTGACACTAGATTGTTTTTCTTCTTTTTCTGATGACCGAATATCAAATTTGATAGCTAAATCATTAGTAGCTTCTTTTCCCTGAGTAGAAGGGAAGCCTTGAGTATTTTTTTCTGTACCCACAGTTGAATATATTGTAGATTGATTTACATTATGTGCATGTAACCCAAATTCCATTTCTTGCATCTATTTTATATTAATTTAATATATAAATGTAATTGTTTTAAAGGTGCTTTGTAAAAATAGCAAATACTAATTAAGTGTGAAGTTAAAATTCAATTCTATATAAATAGGGATATCACCCATCGCTATCAAGCTAAGAAAGGTAAATGCCCCCAGAACGAAATTTTGTGCTAACTTGTAGCAAAATAGCTCATTTTTTCGTTTTGGGTTAATTCTGAATTCTTAAGTTGATGGGCATGGGGTACCGCCACATCGCCATCAAGCTAATACTTTCATATCCCCCTAAATTAAAATTTTCTTTCTCTACAGATAGCTATTCTGAGAAGCCGCTCATTTTTTCGTTTTTGGGGCATTTCTTTTTCTTAAGTTGATGGGCATGTATGGTGATCCCTATTAGACGATAGTGAATGAACAATTTCGGGGCTCAGTTCAAATTTATTCAAAATAAGATTTTTTGCAGTAAAATCAATGTTAGTGGAACTTTTTTAATCAAACTTTTTTCTAAATGAACATAAATACTTGCAATATTTAAATTAGTACTATATAGTTCTAGTTATGACAAAGGTAAAATTAATGAATCAAAAACGTGTGATTGAAGTAGCTGCAACATTATTTTTAGAAAAAGGGTTTGCTTATACAAGTATGGATGAATTAGTACGTGTAAGCAAAGTTTCAAAGTCTAATGTGTATTATCACTTTTCTAATAAGGAAGTATTATTAGAAGGGGTCGTTGATTATTGGATTGAAATGTATCAATCTGCAATTGATGACATACTTTCTCAGAACCAATTTTTAGTTGAAGATCGTATCCAACTGTTTTTAAAGCAATTATCACAAGGAGTTCAGTCGAGAGAGTATAAGGGGAGCTGTCCATTTATTACTCTTTATATTCAAAGTCCTAAACAGGCCACGCAAATAAAAGAAAAAATAGGTCTTTTTTTTACAGGATTACAAAAGAAAGTTTCTCTATTACTTAAACAAGGGGTAGAGAATGGAGAATTCAGAAATACGATTAATATTGATGAGGTTGCATCACTTTTTATTACAAATCTTGAAGGAGCGTTATTTATTTCAGAAACATTGAAAGATGCAACTGTAATCACGAAAACAGCAGATCATTTTTTAAAATTGCTTCGATAAAAGAAGCATTTTTTTTACATCAAATTAGTACTAAGTAGTACTAAAAGGGGGATTTTATATGAGAACAGTATTTTTAACTGGTGGAACAGGCTTTATTGGAAAGCAATTAGTAAAAGAATTAGCCAAAGAGGATGTTAAAATTCTTCTTTTAGTAAGGTCGAAAAATAAAGCAATACGCCTTTTTCAAGAAAGAGGCATCTTAAAAAAGGCAGTTATGCACTTTATTGAAGGTGATTTGACGAAAATAGATTTAGGTCTAAGTGCTGAAGATAAGGAGAGGGTATTGAAAACGGATGTGATTATTCACGCAGGAGGCCCCATGGATATTCAAGCGACAAGTAAAGAGGCAGCTTCCGTATTTTTAAATGGCGCAAAACATATTAGTGAATTAGCTAAAAGCATTCATCAATTGAAGGGCTTGCAACAATTTATTCATGTTGTAGGTTATATGAGTCCCTTTGATGATAAAAATAGCAAGATTGCAATTGATGTGTTTCAAGAAGGAAACAATTATTTGAAAATAAAAAATCCATATGAGAGAACAAAATTTTTAGCAGATCTCTATATCCGTCAGCAGGCATCAGCAGTAGGTTATCCGCTTTCTGTAATTAATCCGCCAACTGTAGTCGGTAGTAGTAAAACAGGGAGTACAGAGCAGATAGCAGGATTAGGTTTGCTTGTGATGAGTATGCGAAGAGGGCTCATGCCAGTGATTCCTGGAGGTAAGGGATATAGGTTACCACTTATTTCAAACGATGAGCTTGCGAAGTTTATTGTGCAGGTTTTCAGATTGGAGCAACCGACTATTCAAACATATACACTTGTTGAAGACAAACAGTACGATCAGAACATTGCTGAATTATTAAGTATTATGTCGGAAAGTTTGAATATGAGGGCACCAAAAATCTCTGTTCCAATGCCACTTATGAAAGCAATTATGAATAGTGGAGTAAGTAAAATAACAAAAATTCCTTCTGATGGATTGAATTTTATTACAAAACAAAATTTCCTAAATGTTTCAGCGAAAAAAATTATGGGAGGAGATTGGTTTAAGAAGACGAGTGTAATGAAATTTTTGCCTGCCGTAGTAGCTGATCTGGATTATCGAATGATGTATCAAAATGGCCAGCATAATCATTTATTTAAACGAACATTATGCGATAACACTACCCTTTACCAATTACAAGGAGAGGGTAAACCGTTTATTTTATTACATGGTTTATTCAGTGATGGAGAAGATTTATTTCCTTTAGCACAAGAGCTTCATGAAAAAACTGGTCAACCTGTATGGATTTTGGATCTTCCAGGTTTGGGACGTTCTCCTTTTAAACGAGAGAAAAATCTTCTAGATATCTATTTGAATGTAGTGAAAAAGTTATTGGAGAAAGCTACGAATGGTGCACATCTAATTGGCCATTCATTCGGTGCGTTTATTCTTCTGGAAGCATTGGTACAAGAGTACATAGATAAGAAGTATTCAATCACTTTACTTCAGCCACCTGTTGCTAAAAAAAATGCTAAATCGCTAAATGTTCCTCAATTTATGAACAAATGGACATTAAAATTAGCAACTACTAATTTGATAGGGCGTTATTTATTAAGTAATGGTTTGTTTGAAAGTACGGAGAGCATCCCTGAGCATTATATTGAAAAAATAAGTAACAGTTTTACTTCTCCTAGAATTTTAAATACTACGGTTCAGCTTAACAGTTTACTCCTGAAAAACGATCAAGGTGATTTCAATGAAGTAACAAAGTATAATCTTCACATTATTTGGGGGGATTATGACAGAGCCTATTCTGCTCCATCGCATCTTGGTAAGGTTGATTTTGTTCCATATGGCCATCATTTTCCTCTTAGCCATCCGAGTGAAACGGCAACATTAGTAATAAAAAATAGTAATACTAGCAGATGAGAGTGTGGGATAAATAAAAAGTGTGTAGTAAAATCGTTGTGTCTTTGGAATAAAATCGTACTGTTTGGGGTCCCGCCCCATCGCTATCAACTTAAGAATTAATTGTTCCCCAAAACGAAAAAAAGAAATATAGAAGCGAAAAAAACCTGTTTTTCTTTTTGATAAATATATTTATTGGAAAATACTTTGAACTTTCGGGTACAGATGCTCCTTCTATCCTATTATAGAAGCTATTTTGAACGTAAGTAATTTGTAAGGAATAGGTAAGAAAAAAGAGATTTTCATTGTGTAGGATAAAAATATAAGGAGGTGTGAAAGGCGGAACAGATATGACTTATATATGAAAAAACAAACCAGTAATAAGAGTGTTTCAAAGAAAAGAAGTAATTTCTAGGGTTAACATACATGTGGAAGAAAAGGGATTTACCGTTTGTTAAGACAGAATAGCCTTTGTAAAAATAATAATTATGAATATAATTACGAATTTAATTCTGACTTTTTTGTCATTGTTGGAGATGATAGCTGTGTGATTAATACGAAACAGCAAGCAACTAACTTTACAATTTAAATAAAGGAGAGGATGCTTTATGAAAACATGCAGTAAAATTACATGTGCAAGTCTATCACTTTTAATAGCTGGAAGTTCCCTGTTATACATAACACCAGCCTCAATTGTAAAAGCAGAACCCACGCAAAATGTATCTAGTTCGTTACAAACAAGTAATCAAAGCGATCGTACTTCCGTTAAGAAAGCAATACGGGATTCACTCCAACTTGGATACCCTGGAATACTCGCTCAAATTTCTAAGGGTGGCAAAAATTGGAGCTATGCCGCCGGGATAGCGGATCTGAGAACCAAGAAGCCGATGAAAACAGATTTTCGCTTTCGCATTGGCAGTACGACGAAGACATTCATTGCAACAGTTCTACTTCAATTGGCTGGAGAGAACCGCTTGAATCTAGATGACTCCATCGAAAAATGGTTGCCTGGCGTCATTCAAGGAAACGGATATGATGCTAACCAGATTACGATTCGGCAGATATTGAATCATACAAGTGGGATTGCTGAATACTTAAAGTCAAAAGACTATGATATTATGGATACAAAAAAATTGTATACGGCTGAAGAATTAGTAAAGATGGGAATTTCTCTTCCACCAGACTTTGCTCCAGGTAAGGGCTGGTCTTATTCAAACACAGGATACGTAATACTGGGTATCCTTATTGAAAAAGTAACTGGAAACAGCTATGCGGAAGAGGTTGAAAATCGGATTGTTGAACCGCTCGAATTGTCGAATACATTCCTACCTGGTAATTCAACTGTTATTCCAGGTACCAAACATGCCCGTGGATATGAAAGATATGACGGAGAAAGTGAGCTAAAAGACGTTACTTATTCCTACCCAGGTAGCTCGGATGGAGATATGATTTCTACTGCTGACGATTTAAACAAATTCTTCTCTTACTTACTCAGTGGCAAATTACTGAAGGAACAGCAACTAAAACAAATGCTTACTACAGTTCCTACAGGAATTGCTGAAATCGGCAGATATGGTCTTGGAATCTATGAAACTAAACTTCCAAACGGTGTCTCGATATGGGGACACGCAGGTGCCTCTCCAGGGTTTTCTACTTTTGCTGGAGGCACACTTGGAGGCAAGCATACATTGGCCATCAATTTGAATGGCCATAAAACTAGTTATAGTCCTTCTGATCCTTTTAAAAATATTTTACTTGCTGAATTTAGCAAGTAGGTAAAAAGGAAAAACAGATAAATCTTCCCATAGTTTTTATAGTTAGAAATATATATTTCTGGTTCGAAAAACTTATTCTGAAAATTTTGGGGGATTTTGGAATTACGGGGGCAAGCCAATGTTATTAAGCTAATAAAACAAAATACTCCCTAAAATAAAAAAATACGCTATTCTTTCTATAGAATCATAGAAAAGGATGGCGTATTTTTAAACTTGGGGTTAAAGAAAGTTCTTAAGTTGATGGACATGTGGGGGTACCCCATCACCATCAAGTTAAAATTTTATAATGCTCCAAAACCAAAAATTTGAGTCTTTTATAGCAATGAAGTTCATTTTATCGTTTTGGGGCAACCTGATCTGGTGGTACGCCTTATAGATATTTTTACGTTTTTAATTTTTGTATTGACCTTAAAGTTACTTTAAGGTTTATGCTAAAGACAATTACATAAAAAAGCTTTTTTTATGTCTATATATAATTAATCATAAGGTGAGGAAAGTCATATGGGTATATACAATAGGAAAAATTTAGCTTTAGTTTTAGCATTATTTAATGTATTTATTGTATTTTTAGGAATTGGTCTTGTAGTTCCTGTAATGCCATCTTATATGAGGGCATTACATTTAGGCACTGACACTATGGGATATTTAATTGCTATGTTTGCATTTTTTCAACTATTAACATCTCCTATTGCCGGAATATGGGTAGATATATTTGGACGAAAAAAAATGATCATAGCAGGGTTAATTCTATTTTCCTTTTCTGAATTTTTATTTGGAGTTGGAAATCAAATATGGGTATTATTTCTTTCTAGAGCACTAGGAGGTGTTAGTGCTGCATGTATAATGCCGGCAGTCACTGCTTTTATAGCTGATACAACATCATTAGAAAACAGAGCAAAAGCATTAGGGTATTTATCAGCAGCTATTAGTACAGGATTCATTATTGGACCTGGAATTGGTGGCTTTATATCTGATTTTGGCATACGTGCACCGTTCTTTTTTGCAGCAGTAATTTCTGGTATCGCTGCGTGTTTTTCAGTATTCATTTTGAAAGAACCTGTATCTAAAGAACAACGAGTTAAAATGCAAGATAACAAAATACAAGTTAGTTTTTTAAAAGAAATTAAACAATCTTTTCACCCTTTATATTTTATCCCACTATTACTTGTTTTTGTTTTAGGATGTGGTTTATCAGCTTATGAACATATGTTTAGCTTTGTTGTTGATAAAAAGTTTGGTTTTACACCTAAAGATATATCAATAATTATTTCAGTAAGCGCCATATTAGGAGTAATAGCACAAATCATGTTCTTTGAAAAATTAGTAAAAAAATTTGGTGAAAAAGGAATCATTAAATATAGCTTATTCATAGCCGCTATAATTATAGTTGTATCTACATTTGTCGGTAATTATTGGATGGTCGCGATTTTAACGTTTATCATCTTTTTGGCATTTGATTTACTTCGACCAGCAATTACAACATTACTTTCTAAAATAGCTGGAGAAAATCAAGGATTTATCGGAGGGATGAATTCTACTTATACAAGTCTTGGGAATATAATAGGGCCAGCAACGGGAGGTATTTTACTTAATATAAATGTTAATCTACCATATATTTTTGCAGGATTAATTCTTACTATTGGATTTGGCATAACTGTATACTGGTCCAAATATATAACAAAAAACAACAGAGATACATTTCCAATGCAATCCTAATCTTATTGACAGGTTTCTATTTAAATCCAAACCAGAAAGCTTACGTTTTTATTTAATAAATCCCTTAAGTTGATGGGTATGGGGTACCGCCAACGAGAAGCGAATTTTGCACGCTAAGCAAAAAAACAATAAGCTGTCCACATGGACAGCTTATTTACATTATTCTCGTTATTGAAAGTTATTTTTAACTTTTCCTGATCCGAAAGAGTCAATCTTTGTTTTGTTCTTCTAATAGTTGAATAACCGTATCTAATTTTTGTTCAACTGAATCTTGCTTTTTGCGATTGTTAGTATGCCGAATTATACGTATAATTCCCCCGAACACTGCCTGCACCGATGATTACTAAAATAATAGCAACTCCCATGTAATAAATAGAGTTTTCTAAAGGCATTATTTAGAATCTCCTTTTTCCCTATTTTACCCTTTAAAAGGATTGATATATTGTTTGATTTTGGTTAATATAATACCCTAATTTTTATAAATTAATATATGTATTATCTTATAAAAAAACTCAGCAGGATTTATTCTGATGAGTTTTTTTGTTTATATAATTTATCAATAATTATTCTTTTTTCTCCGGCTGATAGGAAAGAATAACGACACCTGAACTGGTCGTTCTTGTTTCGATCAGTTTTAAAGCCTTTGTATCGTTTCCGGTTTTAAAGAGATGCTTTCCGCTTCCCACGATAACAGGATTGACCATAAAATGATATTCATCAATGAGGTCGTGTTGCATCAATGTCTGTATAAGCTCACCACTACCATAAATTAAAAGGTTCTGACCGGGCTGTTCCTTCAGTTTCGATATTTCTTCTACAATATTATCTTTGATAAGATTTGCATTCCATTCGGTTTTTTCCAAAGTTGTTGAAGCAACAAATTTAGGCATGCTGTTCATTTTATCAGCAAAACCCTCTTCATCAGTCATAGAAGGCCAGGCAGCTGCAAAACCTTGATAGGTTACTCGCCCTAGTAGAAGCGCTTCACTTTCAAACAGTAAATCGGATTGAAACTTTGCTACTTCTTCATTGAAATATGGAGCAGTCCAAGCTGGTTCCTCCATGACACCATCTAGTGAGAGGTACATCGATACAATTATTTGTCCCATTTTGTTCTCCTTTAATTTTAAATTGATATTTTTACATATTGGTAACACAATTATTAATTCTCCAGTTAGAGAAATTCTCCCTTTTTAATAGTTTCGACAAAATGTATTTATATATGTTTCGGAATAACCTAATATATATTAATAACTTTGAAATATTGTATAACTTCTAATTTTTATGCATTATTGATTAGCATTGCTTATTGTGCTAACGAATCAGGATAGTGTGGCGACTGACTAAATAGTTGCTTATCCTCAATTATTAGAAGGGAAGTTCTATTATTTCGCGAATTTATTAGACATAGACGAGTGCTATAATTTTCTATATCTACATAATGAGGTGACTACGCATGAATCAAAGACCGTCAGAAGAAGAATACGCTGGGAACTCCGGCGAATATATCCGTTTGGTGCCGGACGGTAACATCATCGACATTCTGCTCGCCCAGGAAAAGCAAATGACCGAGCTCCTGGCATCGTTGACCGAAATCCAGGCCGCGTATCGGTATGCGGAAGGCAAATGGACGCTGAAAGAAGTCGTGGGCCACATTGCAGACGCGGAACGCGTCATGACCTACCGCCTGCTCCGGTTCGCAAGAGGGGACCAGACGCCTCTGACCGGTTTCGATCAGGAATTGTTCCTGCCTCCTTTCGGAAGCTGGACAACGGCGCAATTGGCCGAAGACTACCGGGCCGTACGGCAATCAACGATCACATTGCTGCGCGGGCTACCGGCGGAGGCGTGGACCCGCAAGGGCACAGCCAACAACCTAAGCATTACGGCGCGCGCCCTCGCGTACGGCATCGCAGGACACGAACTTCATCACATGGGAGTTATCCGAAACCGGTACTTGAGTTAATCATCGGCTGAGGCCTTTGGAATGGAACTAACACATCTTATGCAACCTTAGATACCGTTCTTATTGGGGTCCCGACCTACAACCATCAACTTAAGGATTTAGACTATTTTGAAATGAAAAGCACGTTACTATTCTCTTATGTTAATGAGAAAGGGTGACGTGCTTTTTATGATTATGCACCAAAAACAAGAGTTATTTTTATTTGCTGAAGAGTTATATCGATTTTTTTCATTTGGAGGTATTTGTTTTTCTTAGCTTGATGGGGCACTACTCTATAATGGTCAAATTAAAATTTAAAACAGTTATAGAGACTCCATTCCTCGGAAATATTTTAACTATTAAGTTGTAAAAAGATATGATGCGAGGAAGTTTTTTTTATAAATCAAAAAAAATTGATGAATCAGTTGCATAAAGAACGAATCAGCGTATATACTATAAATATCAAAAAAAGTTGATGAAGGGAAGTGAACTACAGTGGTACAAGATTTTCAGCTCTATGAGAAAAAGTTTAAAGCGTTGGCTGATCAAAAACGTTTAGAAATCATGTATGAACTTTGCCAGCGGGGCCAGACGTGTGTATGTGATTTAACAGAAGTTTTTGAAATGACGCAATCTAAGTTGTCCTATCATTTAAAGATTTTATTAGATGCAGGTTTAATTGTAAAAGAAACAAAAGGTACGTGGAGTTATTATGATTTAAATGATGCGGAAGTGAATAATTTATTATCAGAAGAATTGTGCTGTATCTTTAGAAAAACAGGGAAAGGTAGTTGCTGTTAAAATTTTGAGTTATTAATCAAAAAAATTGATTAATGATATATAAAGAGGAGGAATAAGGTATGAGATATGTTCACATCGGTATAAACGTTACGAATTTAGAGAAGTCTATTGAATTTTATGAAAAGGTATTTGGTGTATCACCAGTTAAAGTGAAAACAGATTATGCAAAATTTTTATTAGAGACGCCAGGACTTAATTTCACGCTGAACGTGCGAGATGAAGTGAAGGGAAATCAGGTAAATCATTTTGGTTTCCAAGTGGATACAGCTGAAGAAATTACATTGCATAAAGAACGATTAGAAAAAGAAGGTTTCTTCGCGCGTGATGAGATGGATACGACTTGTTGCTATGCAGTACAAGATAAGTTTTGGCTAACGGATCCCGATGGTAATGAGTGGGAGTTCTTTTATACAAAAGCAGATAGTGATGTTCATAAAATAGAAGATCCATCTTGTTGTACGACTTCTACCGTAGTAGAAAAAAATTCTTGTTGTTAATAGGAGCTGGAAAATAAAATGAAACGTTTATCCTTTCTAGACCGATATTTAACACTATGGATCTTTCTAGCAATGGCTGTTGGGATTGGTTTAGGGTTTGTGTTTCCTAGTGTAGTAGACGGACTAAATACATTACAGGTTGGAACGACGTCTATTCCACTTGCTGTTGGTTTAATTGTAATGATGTATCCACCATTAGCGAAAGTTCGCTATGAGGAAATGGGCCGAGTATTTAAAGATGTAAAAGTGTTAGTTCTATCTTTAGTACAAAACTGGATTATTGGTCCGGTACTTATGTTTGTGTTAGCAATTATTTTTCTTCCTGATAAACCAGAATACATGGTTGGTCTCATTATGATTGGGTTAGCACGCTGTATTGCAATGGTCATTGTTTGGAACGATCTTGCCGATGGAGATAAAGAGTATGCGGCAGGTTTAGTTGCTTTTAATTCGGTATTCCAAATGCTCTTTTTCTCAGTTTATGCATACGTATTTGTAACTGTAATTCCAGAATGGTTAGGGATTGAAGGTGCTATTGTCGATATTACAATGATAGAAGTAGCAAAATCAGTATTTATCTATTTAGGAATTCCTTTTATAGCAGGTATGTTGACACGCTTTGTACTCGTTAAGTTAAAAGGAAGACAGTGGTATGAAAAGGTGTTTATACCGAAAATTAGTCCACTTACATTACTTGCATTGCTATTTACGATCATCATTATGTTCTCTTTAAAAGGGGAGATGATTGTTAGCGTACCATTAGATGTGGTAAGAATAGCGATTCCGTTATTAATCTATTTTATTGTAATGTTTTTTGTTTCTTTCTTTATGGGAAGAAACATTGGTGCAAACTATTCGGTGACTACAACGTTAGCATTTACAGCAGGTAGTAATAACTTTGAGTTAGCGATTGCTGTAGCGGTTGGTGTGTTTGGTATTCATTCAGGCGCAGCATTCGCAGCTGTTATCGGACCGTTAGTTGAAGTCCCTGTCATGATTGCACTTGTAAACGTCGCTTTTTGGTTTAAGCGTAAATATTTTAATGACCAACCAGTATAATTTAAAAACAAAGGCGGAAAACAACATGGAAAATAAAAAGACAATCTATTTCTTATGTACAGGAAATTCATGCAGAAGCCAAATGGCAGAAGCATGGGGCAAACAATATTTAGGAGATAAGTGGAATGTATATTCTGCAGGAATCGAAGCACACGGAGTGAATCCAAACGCAATTAAAGCAATGAACGAAGTAAATATCGACATAACAAATCAAACATCAGATATAATTGATGCAAACATTTTAAATAGTGCTGATTTAGTCGTTACGCTTTGTAGTCATGCGGATGCTGTATGCCCATCTACTCCGCCGCATGTGAATCGTGTTCACTGGGGATTTGATGATCCAGCAGGAAAAGAATGGTCTGAATTTCAACGTGTTCGCGATGAAATTGGAGAACGTATAAAGCGATTTTCTGAAACAGGGGAGTAAATAAAGGAAAGAGTCAATCTTCTATTGTGTTGGAGATTGGCTCTTTTTTATTATGTATTTCATTTACTTATCGCATCGTTTTAAAACTACTCTTGAAAATAATACAGAATATTATGTGAAAATGGTAAAGTTAGAATAGAACAGTTTAAAACAGGGGGTGTAACGTATGATCTGTGAACTAAGCAAGAATGGTTTTTATAGGTGTAATAGTTTAGTGAATGAACAAGGTCAATTAGAGGTACGTGCTGTAATTGCAGGAGTGAATCCTGGTCGTATATTTGTAGATAACGTGTCTTCTCCTAATTCGGGACTCATTTGGTTAGGTAATAATGATGGCTTCTTCTTTATTGGAGATGCTGAAAATGAAGAGTTTAATAAAGAACTGAATCGTTTTATTAATAATGTAATAGTACCTGAGGCGAGGAAAGCAGGACTAGATTGCTTTGAAGGAATCGGAAATCATTCAAAGTGGAACAAAACAATTGAAAGAATATTTCAGCACCGTAACTTAAAGAGTTGGAATCAAAGAGTGTATACGCTAAGAAAAAAGGGTTATGAAAATCATCATGAACCTGAAATTGAACAGGAATATACTGTGCTGAAAATGAGTAAAGCTCTCTATGAAAATAGTAATAATGCATTTAAGAATATTGATTTTTTACAATCAAAAATTTTAGAGTTTTGGTCTTCATCGGATCGTTTTTTCAATGAGGGAATCGGTTATTGCATTGTTTATGATGATGTAATTGTGAGTGTTTGTTTTTCAGGGTTTGTATTTGAAAATATACACTGCATAGATATTGAAACAATAGAGGGTTACCAGGGGAGGAAATTAGCTCAAAAGATAGCGCATAGTTTTGTAAAAGATTGTTTGGAGAATGATATTATTCCATATTGGGACTGTATGGAATTGAACAAGCCTTCTGTTGCAGTTGTGGAAAATGTAGGGTTTACAAATGTTTTTAATTATGTAGGATATTATTTTCTATTTGAATAATCTGTTGAATATAGAAGTAGTTTTTTTAATTCATACATGTAAGAAAAGGACATGCAAATCCGATTTTACGAAAAATCTAATGACTTAAAATTCATACGAGGTGAAAATAATGGTAATAAAACAAGACGAAATGAAAGTAGTAGTGGCAGCTGGGGCATTTAATAACAATCCGGGCTGGATTCAAACGCAAGAAGATGATCTTAACTTATTAGTTGAAACAATGTGGGAAGAAAGATTTGAACATAACTCCATTTCAGCTATTTTAGCAGAGCATGTATGGGAGCACCTTACTTTTGAAGAAGGGGTAAAAGCAGCTAGCATTTGTTATAAATTTTTAAAACCGTCAGGCCATATTCGGTGCGGTGTCCCTGATGCATTTTTCCAAGATGAAACATATCAAAATATAGTGCAAGTAGGCGGACCTGGCCCGAAAGACCATCCAGCTGCAAGCCATAAAATCGTTTATAATTATAAAACATTAACGAAAATGTTTGAAACAGCTGGATTTGAAGTAGTTTTACTGGAATATTGCGATGAAAATGGGCAATTTTATTACAAAGAATGGGACGCAAATGATGGCGTTATTTTCCGATCAAAAAGATATGATCCTAGAAATCAAGGAGATAAACTTGGTTGCCCATCGTTAATTGTGGATGCGATTAAACGGTAAGGTATGCGTTAGTTCAATAAGTTTATGAGCCGCAAATGCGGCTTTTTATCTATTGTGTAATTATTACTGGGATGCCTTTTCGAAAAACTGAATGATTTTTTTAGAATTATCTTCACTTAAATCATAACCTTCACCGTGTGTTTCATCGCTCGCTTTTGCCATTACGATGTCACCATCCGATTCTATCCAAACAAAAAATTCCTGTATAGATTTATCTTGATAAGTAACCTTCATTTTTGAATGCATATGGTTTTTTGCATCTTGATCTAGAAGGAGTGTTTTTTTCTCTGCGCTTTCCATACTTGTAAAAATTGTTTTCATATTTGTTTTATTTACTATTTTATTACTCCCTTTTGAATTTACAGGACTAATCTCAAGTTTTCTCACTTCTTTTTGTTCAAACATAACGTTTTCATATACAATTTCTTTTTCTTTCACTGTTGTGGATGCTTCTTTATTGGAAGCTTTCGTTTCATTTGAATTACTTGTACATCCAATTAATAAGGTGATACTTAATGCTCCAATTATACCGAATGTTAATCTCTTCAATAATATGCCCCCCATCTACTATTTTCTATAATTCTATTTCCTATTTGAAATATCCTAGCTATGCTTAATGAAGTGAAATACATTTTGTTATGGGGAATAGAATGGATTGCATGTACGTTAATTTTTTGTATGAAAGGAGAGAAGGAAGTGAAGCACATAATAAAAGATGTATTAATGAATTATTTTACAGAAATCCGTTCATTAGTAATAGAAGAAGAATTACATATAAATAGCTGGCATACAGATTTACACTATAAAATCATGGTAAATGGAAAGCGATATTCCGCACGGTTTATGAATAGCAATCGAATAATCAATCCAGCTTTTGGAGCGTTATCAAATGAACAATTGAAAGAGCAAGTACGCTTTACCTATTATTTACGAGGGCATGGAATTCCTTTTATGCAAATTAACAAGAATACGTCAGGGGAGTCATTTACATTAGTCACTTGGAATGATGAACAGTACCGATTTGTATTGTCTAATTGGATTGAAGGAGAGCATCTTACACACTGCACAGAATCTATTGCAGAATCGTTTGGAAAGAAGGCAAGAAAGATTCATGATATTTCTAGTACATTTCAAAGCTCGATTTTTCAAAAGAAATCTCATTTAGATGGGTATGCCCAGTTTATTGATATGTTAGAAAGTAAGGTAAGCGCATGTAAGGAATTACGGGAGTACATAAATCTTGCTACATATCATATAGAGTGCGCATATACGAGTAATTTACAGTTTATTGTACAAACAGATTTAAATCCTTTGAATGTTTTATGGGACTCAAGTCAATGTGTAAAAGGAATTGTAGATTTTGAATCAATTGGATATGTTGATCGTATTGAAGGACTAGCCTTTTTAATAAAATGGTACTCGCGAATAGAAGGAATACAGTCTCATGAAGTATGCTCAAGTGTTGCTAGTTCATTTTTAGAAGGGTATACTGCACATAATATTGTAACACCAAATGATTATAAGAGACTTTCTTCATTGTTATGGTTATCCGGTAGTTTGAATTGGAATTTTGTGAAGAAAACGCTAAGTGTATTAGAAGATGCGAGGCAGTTAGAGGAACATTTGAAGGTTTATAGAGTAAGGGGAGAGAGGTTGTCTTCATTATTAATTTGTAGATAACCTTTCTTCTCCTTTGGGATTTATAAAACAAAACATATGAGGTGTTCTAAAAATGAAAATACAAACTGTATTGTTTGATGGTTTTGGAGAACTTGTCTCATTCGTACCGTTTGAGGTACTGAAAAGAGCGATAGAAGAAGGGGCTCCATTTACAATTGAATTCGTTTCGAGTGAACCAAAATAAGAAGTTACTACTGATTAAAGTTTCATTTTATAAATTTTACTTTATTAAAAGTTGATTTGTTAGAAAGGATAATCATTTATTGCTATAATGAATGGATGCGTGGCAGGAAATAGATAGAAAGATACTGCTAGTAATTTATACTTCAAATGTAGGGAGATTGAACAGAGTTATGGGGAATGAAAAGGAAATTAGTTCCGCTAAATTAATATGGAAGATGACGCGCCCGCATACATTAACGGCGACGTTTTCTCCTGTAATTTTAGGGACAGTGGCATCACTTTATGTTGCCAAAATTGATTGGCTTTTATTTATTGCGATGATGCTTGCATGTTTAGCACTGCAAATAGCAACGAACTTATTTAATGAGTACTATGATTTCAAACGTGGATTAGATACCGCTGATTCTGTTGGCATCGGTGGCGGAATTGTCCGTCATGGATTGAAACCAAAAAATGTTTTAACTGTTGCGCTTTTATTATATGTCTTAGCAGCAATTATTGGAGTTTATATTTGTATGAATAGCAGCTGGTGGTTAGTCGTCATCGGTTTAATTGGAATGGCGGTTGGTTATTTATATACAGGTGGTCCATTACCGATTGCGTACACTCCATTTGGAGAACTAGTTTCTGGATTGTTAATGGGGACATGTTTTGTACTCATTGCTTTCTTTATTCAAACGAATACTGTAACGATTGAAAGTGTATTGATTTCCATTCCAATTGGAATTTTAGTAGGTGCAATCAATATGTCGAATAACATCCGAGATATCGAAGAAGATATTAAAGGTGGAAGAAAGACATTAGTAATCCTCCTTGGGAGAGAGAAAGCTGTGGTAACACTAGCGGTAGCCTTTTTCATTGCGTATTTATGGATTGCCGTAATTGTATTAATGGGTTATATAAGCCCTTGGGCATTAGTTATGTTCCTAGGTTTGAGAAAGCCAATTTCTGCGATTCAAAGTTTCCAAAAAGGGGCAAAGGATCCTGGATATATGCGCATCGCAATGAAATCAACAGCGATGACAAATACGATTTTCGGCTTCTTATTATCAGCAGGATTATTAATTAGTTACTTGTTTTAAATGAAAATATTGTTAAGTAACTTAACCCCAGTTTCTCAGTTTTTATATAGAGAGATTGGGGTTTTGATTTTGTTTAATGCTAAAAACAGTTTTATTTGAAATGCAAATACCAATAAATCGCAACTTCATCATTTTCAATATCCAAACCTTTATAAACAAGAAAATCAAACCCACCAATTATAAATCCACATTTTTCATAAAACTTACATGCTGCGACATTATTATTTTGCGTTTCAAGCATGATACCTGGCATATTGCCTTTTTTGGCCCACTGCTTTGCTTGATCAACTAATCTTTTACCAACTCCGAGTGTACGATATTTTTTATCTACCGTTATATCTTCTATGTAAGCATAGTGGTTCCAATTCTTTTTCAATACCATTAATCCAATGATTTGGTTATGTAACAGAGCTATGTAAATGACTTGATTAGGTTTATTTATATATTCATTGTAAGGCAGTTCTTCATTATCATCTTGATTTTGTAAATACCTTTTTTCATAACTCGGAATGTCTTCTACTGTATATTCTATGCGTCTATTTACTTTGGAAATAGAAAGAATTAACCGAGCATTCACTATAAAACTGTCATCAATCTCCGGGAGATTATCTAAATCATTTGTTTCTAACTCTCTAATTACAAGGTTCATCGGGGCACCTCCACATAATATTTCTTCTGATTCTTTATTTGGTTCAAATGAATTCCAATTATAAAATTATAATAGAGTTTCAATGGTAAGGCTATCTTTGTATCAATATGCTATCATCTTGATAGGAAAATGTTATTTAGAAAGAGTAGTATTTTTTATTTTGGATGTATATCCAGTTTTCAAATTTAACTATGTTAGAAAAATAAATATTCTTCTAAAGAGTAGATGCAATACGCTATTCTTTAACTAATTTCGACATTATCTGCATTTTATCTTCACCTTCCTCTATTAATCTATTTATTGTAAATATCAGCTGAAGTTAATGTTTAGCTGCATAAATAATGAATATGAAAATGAGTAGGGAAAGGATCGAAACATAATGAAAGAATTACAAAATAAGAAAAAAACAAGTGTAGTAACTAAGGCAATACTATCTCTAGGAGTTGTTTTAGCAACGACCTTATTCACGTTCTTTTTAATAGGAAAATGGAACGCTATCCCAGCGAAAGGGGTAGCGAATGAAAGTAGTAACCCAGTTAATACACAACAACAAGAAAAGAAAAAAGAAACACCACCGGCAAAACAGAAAAAACCTGATGGAAAACCAGTAGGAAAGGTTGTTTATTTAACATTTGATGACGGTCCTAGCGAATTAACTGGGAAATTTTTAGATGTACTAAAAGAGCAACATGTTGCTTCGACATTTTTTATGCAAGGTAGCAATTTACAGAATACAGGTTTTCAGGAAAATGTAAAACGAGCAGTAAAAGAAGGACATTATATTGGTGCACATAGTATGACACATAATAGTGATAAGCTATACAAAAAAGGACAATTTGTAACGGAGATGAAAGAAACGTTAGCTCTTATTCATAATATTACAGGTACAACTCCTAAACTAGTCCGTCCGCCATACGGATCTGCACCAGGATTAAAGGCTACGGACATTCGTAACAAAATTGTAGAAGCGGGAATAAAAGTTTGGGATTGGACGATAGATTCAAATGATTGGAAATTAAAAGGTAATCCCACTCAGATTATCGAAAATGTAAAGAAACAGACAACAGAAGAAGTAGAAGTTGTTTTAATGCATGAAAAGGCACAAACATTACAAGCTCTTCCTGAAATTATTAAATTTTATAAGGAAAAAGGATATGAATTCGGGGTATACAATGAAGCGGATCATTTTCAACTAAACTTCCAGAAAGATCAACGTCTATAGTATAAACATAACTATCTTAAAAAGGTGTTTTCCATTACTAAATCAATAACTAAGCCAAAAGTCGATTTCTTATTTTATAAAAAAATCGGCTTTTTCGTTTGTATATTACGTTACAAGAGTTTCCTTATTTTCTCCGGAATGTCCTTTTTAGAAATGTATGCAACAGAGTCTTTATAGTAAGAGTATTTTGTTTGGGATAGTCAAAAAACGTATATTACAATATAAAAATTCACTTTAATACTAAAGGATACATGACAACGATTCCTATAAATCCTTCTCAATAATTGAAAATAAAATCAATCCAGATTATTATATTGTTATTGTAATTATAAATGTAATTACATTTTATTGAAGGAGGATACAAAGATGAAAAACTCAAAAGGCTCTATTGAATCAGAGATAAGCAAAGCAATTACTCACTGGGAAAAGGACTACCTAGGACGCGGGTCTATATCCGCTAAGACAGATATATTACGGGATATGATTATCGTAAATTTACAAGGTATTTTAACGCCGGCTGAATATACGGTTTGCGAAACGAAAGACGGTATGCTAACGATAAAGAAAAATCGTTCGGAGCTAGTTGAATCTGGAATTGAAGATTTGAAAGAGATTATTCTAGAATTAACTGGAGAAAAAGTGAAAAGCTTTCATACGGATATAAGCTCCCGTACTGGTGAACGAGTAATGATTTTTAAATTGTTTCATAATCTTGAGGAAAAATTTTAAAAATTAAAACCACCGTAGGGTTAGTGGGAGATAATTAAGAAGCCTAAAAGTTTTGCACTTTATTTAAATTTATTAACATGATAATAATTAAAAACTTGAAATTATTTACGTATACTGAATTTTAATTGGAATAACGCTCAAAAAAAACTGATAAATAAATTGACAAACTGCTTAATATAGTTTATCTTATAATTGTTTTAAAAAATTAATAGATGCTTATTTTAACTGTTTGCTATAATTAAGGCTTTAGCATTTTTTTAATATGTAATATTGACTAAATGAAAAAGTTTCTTAATTGAAAGATAGCGCATAACATAAATTGATATATTGATTGCATAATCTAGGAGATCAGAGATATACTTTTATTTTTAATAGGAGTAATACATACATTACTATCCTCTATAAAATGGGAGCTCTTCAAAAAACTTTATTGAAGTTAGTTGAAGTGAAACCGACAATCTCCATAATTCAATGATGATATAAAATCATTGAATTATGGAAGTTGTCGGTTTTTTTTATGGGAAAAAACGATGCACTAAAAAGAGTGAATGAAAATTGAAATTTAAAAAACTATCGTAATTAAAAGGAATTTTTATAGGCTATTTTCGCTTAGAAGGGAGTATTTAACATGTTAATTTCGCTGAGTTCATCAACACTGTTAACTTTATTTTTTATGGCGCTTAGTGCTTCTTGGCTAAGTGGATTATTGTTTTTACATGCAAGGGTACCTTTACGTTTTGTTCATATCCATATTGGTATCGCTGCTTTACCTTCATTGGTTTCTTTACTCGCACTTGTTAATAACAATGGAGATAGAGTTGTGGGGCCTTGGCATCTAGATACTTTAGCTTGGTTAATGGCTTTCTTTGTTCTTACAATTGATTTAATCATTCAGCGTTTCTCTGTACGTTACTTAATGGGGGATCACTCATATCGAAAATACTTTGCACTTTTTACATTTACTACAGGTGTATCTTCGGTTGCATGGTTAAGTGATGATCTTCGCTTAATGCTCATTTGTTGGGGAGCAACGCTTATAGGATTGGTTCTACTTATAGGGCTAAATAAAGGGTGGAAAGTAGTTAGTGAAGCAACTAAAATCTCTGGCTACCTATTTACAATAAGTTGGATTGCCTTGCTATCAGCTATCATTTGGCTTTTTCAAGTAACAGGACAGTGGCAGTTAACATCAGTTTTAACGAATGAAAATGTAGCGCTACATGGAACATTGGAGAGAACAGGAATTAACTTATTAATTATATTAGCTGTGATGATTCCAGCAGCACAATGGCCTTTTCAAAGATGGTTAATTGAGTCTGCTGTTGCTCCAACTCCTGTTTCTGCTATTATGCATGCGGGTTTAGTAAATGCTGGCGGTATCATGTTAACTAGATTTTCACCTCTTTTTCATGATGATATTGCACAAATAATTTTACTAATTTTCTCTAGTATTTCTGTCTTAATAGGTACAGGAATTAGTTTAGTCCAAGTTGATTATAAACGTCAGCTAGTAGGCTCAACTATTGCACAAATGGGATTTATGCTTATTCAATGTGCATTAGGCGCCTATTTAGCGGCTGTTATTCATTTAATTTTACATGGTTTGTTTAAAGCTACACTGTTTTTACAAGCTGGTTCTTCCGTGCAACGTTTTGGGGTAGTGAATCAGTCTAATGAAAATATATCTAATTTATGGATTATAGTTGGGCGTGTTTTAGGATTATTTATAGCAATTACTTTCTGGTTTATGACTTCTGGAGAGGGGTATCAACTAGTTAGTGCGTTAATCTTAGGATGGTCATTATACTTTTCATGGAAACAGCTTGTTGTTTTTGGAAAGGGAAGAATGGGACGAATTGCTGGCTTAATTGTTTTGATTGGATTTTCTCTCATTTACTTTACTGTTCATAATTCTCTTTATAAATGGTTGCATACTGATATTTATCAAAGTGTTCAACCTTCAGCTCCAGCCGTTATCTTTGTTATATGTATTTTACTATTTAGTAGTGTTATTAGTACTTTCGTTACTCGTCATCAATCTTCTACTTTATTCGCTGTACTTTATCTTTGGTTAGTTCGAGTAGGTGAGGCGAGACGAAAGTCAGTAGAAAGTCACCCAAGCTATCTGAAACATTATGTATCAAAGGGAGGTAATTCGTGATGAGCATACCGTCAATATTAAAGAAAGATACAAACATTGATATGCAAGAAAATAATATAAATGATTTAGTTGCATCTGCTAGCCGAGTTATTGCACCACTTTGGCCTATCTCTACGTTTGCAGCTCACCACCCTTGGATGGGACTTGAAAAGCAATCATTTGAACAAGTCGCAAATTGGTTAAAAGAAGCTCGTAATGTGGATATTTATCCTAGTGCCTCTATGATTCATTCGGCAAAAGCAAAAGGTGAGATTGAGGAATCATTTTTACAAATGAGTTTGTCTCGTTGGCTGGATTCACAATCTTTTCATATTCCGCGAGAGAAAGCAGAGCGATTTTGCCAAGCAGCTTTAAAATTAGAAAAATTACCTTCTGGTCTATTATCCTCGCCAGAATTAAATAAATTGGCAGAAGAAATGAGTTATATAAATACAGCAAGTATGAAAGCCTCTGTTATGCAGCCAATAAGTTCGCTTATAGAGAATCAAAATAGTGAAAACCTATCTGATGTTCTTAATTATCATATCATTAAATGGTGTAAATTATATCTTGATGACTCCGGATCAAGTTGGACGATGCCAAATCGAGAGAAAGGTTTTTATCGTGCATGGCAACACCTTATTAAATTTGATCCAGCGCTCAGTAAAAATGAGCGTAAAGTTTTAAAAGATTGGCCACAAGATGCCGAAGTAGCTTTAGCGAGAGCATTATCTGAACTAGGAATTTCTGAATCTAACATACAAGCTTACCTTGAAGGGCACTTACTTTCTTTACCTGGGTGGGCAGGAATGATACGATGGCGCTCACAACAATCAATTCAGGAACAGGGGCTTTTAATAGAATATTTAGCAGTTCGAATTTCTATGGAGCTGGCTATTGCAACACCTTATTTACCTTTAAAAAATCAAAAGGTTGAGAAAAAAGTTTCGATCGTCCCACTTATAGCTTCTTGGATCTATTGGGGGAATATTTCAACACGGGAATGGTTACAAATGCCTGCTGCTGAACAAAGTGAATTATTAGTATTCGCTTATCGTTTTGATGAAAATATTCGCAGGAAACTTTGGCTGGAAGCTTGGGAACAAACGCATGCAGAGCAATTAAGGGAGAAGATTGCTTCTAAACAACGTGCAACCAATGATAAAAAACGTGTATTAGCTCAATTAGCATTCTGTATTGATGTACGTTCAGAACCGTTTCGTCGCCATCTTGAAAAATTAGGTCCGTTTGAAACATTTGGAATAGCTGGTTTCTTTGGATTACCAATTGCAACTAGTGAACTAGGTAGTAATAACAACCATCCTTCTTTGCCAGTTATACTCAAACCGAAACATCAAATAAAAGAGCTCACAAATGAAAATGAACTTAAATCTTATGAGCAACGTAAGAGGGTAGGCAGTTCGGTACGTTATACATTTAAAACGATGAAACAGAACGTACTGACAAGTATGGCGCTACCTGAGTTAAGTGGTCCTTTACTTGGTCTACAGATGGTGACAAGAAGCTTTGTCCCAAGAGGAGTTGGTGGTTTCATTCGTAACCTTCGTAAAACTATGTTACAAAAACCTGATACAACATTCTCGCTTAATCATGTTCATGACACGAAGGGTGAGATACCTATCGGTTTTACGAAAGAAGAAAAAGTGAACTATGTGCGTCAAGCTTTAAAAATGGTGGGACTGACAGAAAAATTTGCTCCTTTAGTTGTAATGTGCGGACATAGTAGTCAAAGTACGAACAATCCTTATGCTGCAGCACTTGAGTGTGGTGCTTGTGGCGGAGCAGCAGGAGGATTCAATGCAAGAGTTTTTGCTACTTTATGTAATCTCCCAGAAGTGAGAGAGGCGTTGTTGGCTGAAGGTATTAAAATTCCTGAGGATACCATTTTTGCAGCAGCTGAACATAAAACAACAGTGGATGAATTGGAATGGATTTACGTCCCAGAACTTTCGGAAACTGCGCAAGAAGCATTTGATTGTATCGAGTCGATTATGCCAAATGTGAGCCAACATGCAAATAGAGAGCGTTTAACGCAATTACCAAATTTTAAAACGAAAATAAAAAATGCGAGTAAAGAGGCACATCGATTTGCAGAAGATTGGAGTGAAATACGTCCAGAATGGGGATTAGCTCGTAATGCATCTTTTATTATCGGGCAACGAGAATTAACTCAGGATTGTGACTTAGACGGTAGGGCTTTCCTCCATAATTATGATTGGAAACAGGATGAAAGTGGCGATATATTAGCTAACATTATTGCAGGACCAGGGACAGTAGCTCAGTGGATAAATCTACAATATTACGCTTCAACTGTAGCTCCTCATTATTATGGTAGTGGAAACAAAACAACCCAAACCGTAACGGCGGGTCTCGGTGTTATGCAGGGAAATGCAAGTGATTTGTTGCCGGGCTTACCTTGGCAATCCGTTATGCAGTCAGATAGTGAGACGTATCATTCACCACTTCGTTTACTAATTGTAATTCAAGCGCCTAGTCAATATATAGAACGTTTGCTAAATAATGATTTCACATTTCGAGAAAAAGTTCAAAATGGATGGGTTAGACTTGCAAGTGTTGATCCAGAGGGACGCTGGAAAAACTGGTAACAATCATGTAATGAATTATCAACTATTGTTACTAGCTTAAAAGTTTCATAAATACAATAATGAAGAAGGAGTGCTCCATATGAATTCAAAGAATAAAAAAGTTTTATTGTTAACAGACATTAAACATGGAATAGAGCCTATTATCCAACAAGTAACTAACATTCAACAAGAAAACATGTTGACTATACACAGCTACGATTCTGTAATTGTACATCCTTATGGAGATATAATGAGATCTATTATTATTGCTATTTATCAAGAAAATGTTGAAGAAATTTTTGTTGTAGGAATAGAGGATAAAGAAACTGATGTAGTTAATCTACAAATTCAACGTGATTCCATAAAAAATAACAAGGAACTAGACTATCTCTTTGAAAATTGCATGCCTGAATTTTCAAGTGGTAGCCTTGATGAATGGCTAAGTGGAAAAGAAAATGTTAGTGAAAATATTGAGAAGAGTATAGATATGATTTGTCATCATCCACTAGTACCGTCTGATGTTAAAGTTCATGGTTTCAAGATTGATAGAACAGGGGAAAAAGAAACGGTTGTTAAAGTTTCTGTTAATAAAGTAGTGAAACAAATGCATTCTTATGTGTAAGTTATCGATAGATAAGTAACTTTTATTTGGTAGATACTGTAATATGTTAAATGTTTGGAGTTGTTTCCTTTAAAAAGAGTAAAAGAAATCTTCTATAAATGGAGATCTTTTGCTCTTTTTATAATAAAAAATTATTTGATGTTTTTTCGAAAAATGTTCTTAAGACAAGGCTTTTAGTTTTATAAGAACCTTTATTCATGATAGCAAGATAATTTTGATAAGAAGTATATAGTAAGAATGATTTGGAGATACCGATGGGGATATAACTATTTTATTTAGGACGGTGCAATTAAAATGGATTTACAGAAAGGGAAATTATATTGGAACACGACTTTTTCTAATACACCTTCTTATCCTCGTTTGGACGAAGATATAAAATGTGACGTACTAATAATAGGAGCAGGAAGTTCGGGTGCTCAATCAGCATACTATTTGAGTGAATCAGATTTAAATATTGTTATCGTTGATAAAAGAAAGGTAGGACATGGAAGTAACCTTACAAATACAGCACTTATTCAATATTTAGGTGATAAGATGTTTTTTGAACTTGTAAATACATTTGGGGAAGAGTATGCAGTTAAGCATATGAAATTATGTGAACAAGCTATTAATGATATTGAATATGCTGATCAAAACTTGCCTTATTGCTCTGACTTTAAACGACGTGACAGCTTATATTATGCAAGTTATGAAGAGGATATAAAGAAATTAGAAAAGGAACTGTATTATTTACATAAGCATGATTTTAAAGCGGCTTGGTTATCAGAAAAACAAATTGGACAGAGATATCCATTTAAAAAACGTGCAGCTATTTATACGTATAATGATGGTGAAATAAATCCTTATAAATTTACACATAGTTTATTAGAACAAGCCTCTAATAAAGGAGTTCACATTTATGAAGATACAGAGATTGTTGGCAAAAAGTTAGAGAAAGAATGTGCTATCTTTTATACAAAGGAGGGCAATTCTATTACTGCCAATAAAGTAATTGTGGCTGCAGGATATGAAGGATTGGAATTTAAAAAGGAAAAGAACGCTACACTGATTAGCTCATATGCAATTGTTACTAATCCTGTGGAAGATTTATCTTCTTGGTATAAACGCACTCTCATTTGGGAAACTGCGAGACCATATATTTATATGAGAACTACTGCAGATAATAGGATTATTATAGGTGGATTAGATGAAGATACAAACATTGCTCAAGAAAGAGATTCAAAATTAATCCATAAAAAAGAGAAATTAGTGAATGAATTTAATAAGCTCTTTCCCAATATAACAGTTGAACCTGAATTTTATTTAAGTGCTTTTTATGGTGGTACTCATGATGGTTTACCTATAATTGGAATGTATGAAGAGTTTCCAAATTGTCACTTTATCTATGCGTATGGAGATAATGGATTAGTTTATAGTATGGTACTTTCTAAAATTGTTCGAGATATAATTATTAACGGTTCAAGTCCAGATTTGAATTTATATTTACAAACTAGACCAAAACTAAATGAGTAAACTGCATGTATACAAAATCATAGTAGTAAGGAGCTTATTTAGGGTTCCATTATAAAAAAACGCTATTTTAAATGTATTAGTTTCATGTGACTATTTGTTAAATCCATTCATTTTACTAAGTTCAGTTATTTGTATAATCCATTCTTTTTTTAGGTAGGGTAGAGTTGCTTGGATATGATGATATTCCCATTCTTCCTCAATGGTAGGGTAAAGATTAAATAAGTATTTTTCTTCATCATTTGTTACACTTGCTTTAGGATTGCCAGTAAGTTTAAAATAAATGTCGCACCATCCGCTATAGTTTGTTAACATGAATAAAAAATTAGGACATGTGAATTCGATGAGGTATATTTCTTTCTCTAATTGAATATCTGATAGTAATTCTCTTGCAGTCTCATAAGTAGGCTTCTTTTGGTAACCATTGCATGAATGCCATGCCCAAATGGGTAAATCTATAATAAAGTCAATACCTTTCTGTTTCATGTGTCTTACAATGTATTTATATGCTGTGCAATCTTCTTTACTAACAAAAATAGGATCGGCTATAAGCTTACCTTCATTCAAAAGTGTATTTATGGCATTTTGGTTTTGAAAAGTCCATAGGATTGTTGAATCTATAGATGTATTTAAGTTTGATTGTTTATAAAATTGTTTTTTCATCTTTCTCTCCATTTTCTTTTTTATTTTATAAGAGTTTAAGATAAGTACAAAGTGCATTATATTTTTATCTTTATTAAGAGTTGGAAAAATCCATTAAAGATAGAAGAGTTTGTTTGCAATTACAAAAAATGATTCTTATAATCATTTAAAAATAACAGAAGTATTTGTTCTAATAAAGAATGAATTGTGCTTTAAGAATTAGAAAGGATAGCCATGCAAAATAAAATTATTGTTATGTTTCAAAAAGATTTTCGTTTATATGATAACCCAGCTCTATTTGAGGCTGTTCAGTCTGGTGAGGTTCTTCCTGTATATATACAAGATGAAACTTTTTCAATAGGAAGTGCGGCAAAGTGGTGGTTGCACCATGCTGTAATAGATGTAAAGAAGCAACTTGAGGCATTGGGCTCTACTTTAATAATTCGTAAAGGACGTACGGAGGAAGAAATACTTTCTCTCATAGAACAATTAGATATAACAGCTGTATATTGGAATATTTGTTACGATCCGGACAGATTACAATCTAATCAAAAAATGAAAATGATGTTAGAGGATAAAGGTATTATCTGTAAAGAATTTAATTCGCATTTATTATTAGAACCGTGGATTATTAAAAAGAAAGATAACACTGAATATAAGGTGTTTACGCCTTTTTACAATGCATTTCAAAAGCAGGTAATACTTAAACCTATTAGCAGAGTGCAGAGTATAAAGTGGGGAAACTCTTTACCAGCAAGCTTATCTGTTTCAGAATTACACTTGTTGCCGACTATACCGTGGACATCTCATATGGAAGTAATATGGGATCCGACAGAAGAAGGGGCATATAAAACATTCAAGAAATTTTTCTCTAGCAAATTAGTCTCTTATAGTGAAGGAAGAGATTTTCCAGATCAAAATGTCCATTCGATGTTGGCACCGTATCTTTCATTTGGTCAAATATCAGTAAAGCTAATGTTTCATTACTTAATAAATAAAAGTACCGAAAGACAATGTAGTCTTTTTGAAAAACAAGTTAATAGCTTTATACGTCAATTAATTTGGCGAGAGTTTTCTTATTATTTACTATATCATTATCCATTTACAGTATATAGACCTCTTAATAAGAGCTTTGAAAATTTCCCGTGGGATAAGGAAGAGGAGTTATTAAGAGTATGGCAAAAGGGGAAAACGGGTTATCCGTTTATTGATGCGGGAATGCGAGAACTATGGCAAACAGGTTTTATGCATAACCGGGCAAGAATGGCTGTAGCCTCTTTTCTTGTAAAGCATTTGTTAATTCCGTGGCAAGAAGGAGCAAAATGGTTTATGGATACACTACTAGATGCTGATATTGCAAATAATACAATGGGATGGCAATGGGTTGCTGGAAGTGGAGCGGATGCATCACCGTACTTTCGTATTTTTAACCCGATCACACAAGGAGAAAAGTTTGATAAAGATGGGGAGTATATAAGAAAATGGGTACCAGAATTAAAAGATATCCCAAACAAATATATACATAAACCGTGGGAAGCACCTGAGCATATTTTACAAAAAGCCAATATAAAACTTGGGGATACATATCCTTATCCGATTGTTGATCATAAGGCAGCACGAGAGAGAGCCCTTTGTGCATATAAAAGTATGAAAGAATTTGTATGAAATAGGTTAAACAATATGTATTTGGAATTTAAATATTAGGATTTTATCCATTACAAGGACATACTAATCATATAAAGTTTCTATAATCTTCTAGTAAAAAGGAGAATGTTTATGAAAAAATCTAGTATTATAGTATTTTTACTAACATATGGTTTGTTTTATGTTTCTAGTGTTTTATTCCCTATTGATCGTACTTGGTATGATGCGTTAGAAAAGCCGTCTTGGACACCTCCTGGTATGACAATCGGAATGATATGGGCTGTATTATTTGGACTTATTGCATTATCAGTTGCAATTATTTACAACAACTATGGATTCAAGCCAAAAACATTTTGGTTTTTATTCCTTTTAAATTATATATTCAATCAAGCGTTCAGCTACTTTCAATTTAGCCAAAAGAATTTGTTTTTAGCAACAGTAGATTGTTTACTAGTCGCTATTACTACGTTACTTCTCATTATGTTTTCTTCCAATTTATCTAAAGTATCGGCATGGTTGCTAATCCCATATTTTTTATGGGCTACATTTGCTACATATTTATCTTGGACAATTTATAGTATAAATTAAAGACGTAAATGAAAACTTGAGCACAATGAAAATGCTCGAGTTTTTACGTTTATTAATGGTAATCTAAAGTATAGAATATACACATCTTAGGGAGGGCATATATGTGAAGAAATGGATAAAAATTACTCTGTACTCTTTACTAGGTATTTTAATTATGGGAAGTGTTACTTTTTTAACGTGGTCTCAGTTTACTTACAAACCAACGAAAGAGGCTTTGTCTTTAGTAGATGATAAAAAAGATGAAAATTATATAGTTTTTGGAG
This sequence comes from Bacillus sp. AF62, assembly GCF_050312695.1. NCBI lineage: Bacteria > Bacillati > Bacillota > Bacilli > Caryophanales > Bacillaceae > Bacillus > Bacillus sp. AF62. The sequence continues at coordinate 54,911 of NZ_JBNPJZ010000064.1, forward strand.
AGAAAGATGCAAAAATAGGGATTATTTTTTATCAAGGAGCTAAAGTAGAAGCGGAGGCCTATAGTTACTTAGGAGAAGCACTTGCAAAAGATGGGCATTTTGTAGTAATGCCTAAGTTACCATTAAACTTAGCGATATTTGGAATAAATGAGGTAGATAGTGTAATTGAACAGTATCCTGAAGTTCAAAAATGGTATGTTGCTGGGCATTCAATGGGTGGAGCTATGATTTCTAGGTATGCCTTTCAACATGAAGAAAAGGTAGACGGGATTATTTTCTTAGGTTCGTATCCTGCAGATGACTTCTCTACTAAGTCGATTCCAATGTTATCAATTTACGGGGAAGTAGATGCTTTAGCAACTGTAGAAAAAATAGAGAACAATAAAAAGTTTATGTCAAAAAATACAACTATGCACATGATAAAAGGGGGCAATCATGCTCATTTTGGCATGTATGGTGAGCAAAAAGGTGATAATGCGAGTTTAATTACGCCAAAAGCACAACGAGATGAAACAGTGAAAGTAATTGAAGAATGGTTATTGAAACGATGATAACGAATTTCATAAATTTATCAAAAGAATGCCTCTCTCTTAAGATAGTACAATGATAGACGAGAGAGGAAATAAAGAGCCAACTCATACGAGTAGGCTCTTTTATTTATCTACTATTTTCAATTGTCCTCTTATTTTCTCCGGAATGTCCTTTTCAGAGATAACATCGTAAGAGTACACATACTTACCTTTTACATGAATTTTTAAGTAAGTTTTTCTTATAAAATCATTAGGCGTGTTCGTTCCAACATTATATTCTTTTTCATTGCTTAATTCATCAACAGCTTTTAGTGAGTACATAGCTTTTCCTTTATGATGATAATCCGGAACACCATATCCTTTCGCAACGGCATATACATTTTTTTCTTCAGCAATCGGATTAAATCTGTCTAAATCCCCGCGTAATATGAAAGGTAGTAAGTATATAGGAAGGCCTATTCCTAATATGCAAATTACAAATTTTTTCATTATCGTTTCTCCTCTTGTTCATTTACATGCTTCAGTATAGAAAAAAATTCTTATGAATAAAGGGAGATTTTCTTAAGTTTTTCTTAAAAAGAGTTTAAAGGTTATTTTAACCAAACATTATGTCACTAGAACATATAGAAGAGAAAAGAAAAACTATCACCAACATGTTAAACATGTATCTTTATAGGGTAGCGAATATTGGGGAATTTACACAATTTAGATTCTGAAATTTTACGATTAGTAGTTGTTAGGGAAGAGAGAGGGTTTAGAGTTTCAGATGTGTGTCAGTTACAATTGAAAAGTTACATCAACAACAAAAAGGAATACATGAGTAAAAAAGACAGCAAGAAATGTATCTAATGTCTTAAAAGTGTAATTGTAGGAACTATTAGGATATTTTTCCTTAATATATGCATACTAAACATACTATAAAAGGTACATAGAAAGTGAGGGAATCATGGCTAAATTTTTGAGGCGTTTAAAATATAGAGACAACCCTAAGTCATGTTCAATACGAGACAATACTCATTTTCAGGAAAAAAATATTGAAGACTCCCTCTTAGACGCTGATTTATCCAAAAACATAGCTCATATTCAGAATATATTTCGTCAAGCGCCTGATTTAGTAATTCGGCAGTTTCAAATAACAGTAGGTGGATTAGAAGCAGCCTTAGTATACTTATCTGGATTAACAGATAAAGAATTGATTCAAAATCATGTTCTCAGTCCTTTGATGAATATTGATTTTGATACTAATAGAGAACTTCCAATTCCGTTAGGACAAATTAAGATTATTAATACATTAAGTCAGATTGAAAATGCTATTTTTGGGGGAGATAGTGTTTTATTAATTCACAGTCGAACAACAGCACATCAATTGGATACAAAAGGGTGGCCACAAAGAAGTGTTGAGGACGCACATAACGAAATAGCTCTAAAAGGAGCACATCAAGCTTTCATAGAAACTGGAAGTCAAAATATCGCAATGATTCGAAGATATATTCCTCATCGTGAATTAGCGATAAAAGAAATAATAATTGGTGTACGGAGCAAAACCAAAATTTCTATTTTATATTTGAAAGATGTAGCTTCTGAAGATGTGCTGAAGGAATTAGAAACACGAATTCAAAATATTACAATCGACGCTGTTGCTAGTAATGGCGAACTTATAGAATTCATTGAAGATCACCCTTACTCACCGTTTCCGCAATTTATATTAACTGAAAGACCTGATTTGGCTGTATCTCACATTCTACAGGGTAGATTTGTAACTGTAATGGATCATTCACCTAATGTGTTAATTACTCCAACAAATTTTATTTCCTTTTTTCAAGGAGTCGATGACTACGGTACAAGGTGGTTAGTTGCTTCGTCTATTCGGTTGCTTCGTTTTGTCGCCTTTATGGTTGCTTTATTTCTGCCTGCGAGTTATGTTGCGTTTATTTCCTTTAATTTTGAAGTTATTCCTGTAGAGCTATATTTATCTATTGCTGAATCAAGAACGCGCGTACCCTTTTCCCCAGTTATGGAAGCGTTACTTATGGAAATAACATTGGAAACGATGAGAGAAGGGGCTTTACGGATACCTACTCCGATTGGTCAGACAGTTGGAATTGTAGGTGGTATTGTCATCGGCCAGGCGGCTGTTCAGGCGGGAATTGTAAGCAATATTATGATTATTGTTGTTGCTGTTACCGCCATCTCTTCTTTTGTTATCCCTAACTATGATATGGGAGCGGCAGTAAGACTTTTACGCTTTCCAATGATGCTAGCAGCTGCCTTATTTGGAATTGTAGGACTTGTTATCGGGTGGATGACTTTAATTGGGCATCTAAGTAGTCTTAAATCGCTAGGTACTTCTTACGGAACACCATTAGCACCCTTTCGTTTTGCAGATATGAAAGATGTTTTTGTACGCTTTCCTTTATGGACAATAAGAAGGCGTCCTAAGGGGAATGGAACCAATCAAACTATTCGACAAGGAAAGAATCGTAATAAAAGGTGAAATTATGAAAAAGTATGCCTATAATGAAATCACTCTTATGCAGTATATTATTTTAATTAATGGAGTGCAGGTGGGCACTGGCGTTTTATCGCTTCCACGTGTGCTTGCAGAAAAGGCTGGAACAGATGGATGGATAGCTATATTGATTGGTTGGATTTTTTCCACAATATCAGGTGTGTTTATAGTGAAAACAGCTGCAAGATATCCTGAGGATACGATTTATGATATTCTTATACGATTGTTTGGAAAAATAGTAGGAAAAGCATTCGTTGTTATTTACATGATGTACTTCGCTTTTTATTCTTGTATCGTTCTTATAAACGCTATGCTTTACCTTAAGGGATGGCTTCTCCCGAAAACGCCTGACTATATCGTTATCTTTTTGTTTTCGATTCCTACCTATTTTGTTGCACGTAACGGTCCTAGTATTTTAGGACGATACGCCGAACTTTTTTTTATATGGCGCTTTGGATTCCGATATTTTTTTTAATCCCTCTTATAGGGAATGGAAGTTGGATGCCCTTCTTTCCGCTTTTAAAAGAAGGGTGGAAACCGATATTAACCGCTGTACCAAGCACTGTTTATGCTTATTTAGGGTTTGATATTGCTTTCTTTTTATATCCATTTTTACAAAAAAAACAGTATGCAGTCCATGGAATGGTTATAGCAAACACCTTAACGATGTTATTTTATTTATTTGCTACTATTGTTTGCTTTGCCTATTTTAGCCCTGATAGCATTACGCAATATAATCAACCGGTAATAAATTTACTGAAAGTAATTGAATTTCGTTTTTTAGAACGTTTTGACATGATTTTATTGGCTGTTTACTTAACCATTGTTTCCACATCATGGATCCCTGCCCTATACTGTTCTGTATTTTGTTCAAGCCAATTACTTGGAAAACAAGATCACAGCTCTCATGTAGTTGTTCTCTTATTGCTTATTATCGGATTCACATTTTGGACTCATCCTAGTTGGAATGAATCTGAAATTTGGCAACAGGTATTATCGAATACTGGATTAGGAGTAACATATATATTACCTATTATTTTATGGCTGTATTGCTGTCTATATGAGAAGTTTCGCCGGAGGAGAATACATTGAAAAGAAAAGTACTATGTTGTATTTTGTTATTGGTGTTCTTGATGACTGGATGCTTCGATCAAAGAAATGTTGAAGATGTTTCTCTTACTCTTATTCTTGGTATCGATTTAGATCCTAATGATAATTTATTAGTGTATATATCAAGCCCTGTTTTCAATAAAGAAGCAAAAATAAAAGAAGAAACTACTGGTGTGAAATCTGCTACGGTTCGAAAAGCAAGAGACCAATTTGATGCTACGGTTATGGCACTTACCGCTGGAAGTAAAACACAGGTTATTTTAGTTGGAAAAAGGCTACTGAAACAAAAAAACTGGGAAATTTACCTTGATCCATTTTACCGTGATCCCAAAAATACAGTTACCGCAAGGGTTGTCGCTGTAGATGGACCTGTTTCAGACGTCATCTTCTATAGTCCAAAAGATAAACCGCGACTTCCTATATACTTAACAAAACTAGTTGATACCGCTTTTTTAAGAAATATCACGGTGAAAACAACACTTCAAGAATTATATGAACAAAGAGCAGACAAAGGGCTAACAGCAAATATTACTGAACTGAAAAAAAGAATAAAATATGGGTGACAGGTACAGCCTTATTGGATGAAAAAGGAAAGTATAAATTAACACTGAAACCTGATGAAAACAAACTCTTACGCATTTTGCAACAAGGGACTGCAGGGGAGTTACCATTTACAGTTCCAATTAAGCTAAATTCAGATAGTCAAGATAAAGATTTGATAAGTTTTACTGCCTATGGTATTAAAGTAAAGACAAAGGCAAGATATGATGATCATTTTATATTTAATGTAGATGTAAAGATGAGAATCGGTATTACAGAACGACTTTTTTCGTTTAACACTAGAAAGGATGCAGCCAAATTACAAAAGGCGATTGAAACTAAGCTAGAAGCTGATTTCAAGCAATTAATACAAAAAATACAAACCGCCAAAATTGATCCTATTGGGCTTGGAGGATATGCAAGAACATACACATATCCGAAATGGAAAAAAATACAAAATAATTGGGGTAACGAATTAGCAAAAGGCGATGTAAACGTCAAGGTTAAGATTAAAATTGCCGGAATGGGTACGATTAAGTAACATGAATTCAACTGTGATTCGTACTAAGATTGCAAGTACTGTCTGTTTTAGAAGGAGAAATGCCTTTAATAATAGTGCCGCCACATCGCTATCTGGGCTTCTCCGTTATAGGTAACATTTTTCAATGCGTAAATAAGAAGGTTCTAGTGTAAAAACTTCAGAGCAATTGCGCCAGAATCACTATTGGATCAGTTTAGATCCATAATAATAAAAAAAGATTCGATATTCTGAAGTTAAAAGTAAAAAATGAAATTATGAAAGGTAAATTTCAAATAATGCTAATGTTTTATAAAAACATTGTATACGAAGGGATGTACCATTTATGATTGACGAGAAAACAATACAAATTGTGCAGTCAACGGCTCCAGTATTAAAAGAACACAGTATAGAAAAGGAATTGATTCATTATGAATCATTTAGCCCATTTGCAATTTTAGGTGAGTAACTAATACCGGATAGGGTTATAGTCATAATAATGTAAGTAAATAGTTTTTTTGCGATACTTCAATAGTGAAGTATCGTTTTCTTTGTATAACTAAAGCCCAACTATGGATTCTGATGTAATGTTGAAAAAGGATCGCAAGTAATGATTGGTCTGTTCTAATACTAAGTGACTATGATGAAATTGAATCTAAAAAGTATTATGCTAATAAAATATCGAAAAAATTTTGGAAAAGCAAAAAATAATAGAGCTTAGATTTGCAATAATAAATGTTTTTTTCATTAGATAATTACTTTACCAATAATCGGGATGTTTGCGGATACATTTATTTTTGGGATACATAATTATATTTAGAGAATACCCAGTTACAGTATTTGAATTTTTAATAAGAAGGGATGCGAAGGAATGAACTCACAGAGACAAGGCTATGCAGGCTGGTGGCAAGGCGGACACGGTGGTTGGCCGGGTGGACACGGTGGTTGGCCGGGCGGACACGGTGGTTGGCAAGGTGGACACGGTGGTTGGCAAGGTGGACACGGTGGTTGGCAAGGCGGACATGGTGGCTGGCAAGGTGGACATGGTGGTTGGCCGGGCGGACATGGTGGTTGGCAAGGCGGACATGGATATTAAAAAGATACTATAAAATCATTTTTTTATGCAAAGTTTGTATATTTAGTATCGTTGTATATTTTCATTTGTATAGTAAGGATATAGTGAAAACAGCAAAAAAATCCTGTGAAGTAAGGATTCTATCCATAAAATTAAAGCAGTGGAAATGTCAAAAGAACAAAAGACACCGCTTTTTATTATTCAAGGAGAACGAGACTATCAAGTTCAATCAAAAATTGAAATTCCTCTTTGGAAAGAACAATTAAAAGAACGAGATAATGTAGATTATCGACTATATCCAAAGTTAAATCATTTCTTTACAGAGGGGGATGGGGGAATAAGTAAGCCAGATGAATATTATAGTCCTGCTAATATCCCTGAGTATGTTTTAAATGATATTGTTACTTGGGTGCAAGGCAAATCGCAATTAAATTAGCAACCATATGTTTTAATAAAGACTTTCTTTCCGTAATCAAAATAGAAATATTTTTATTAGGTTATATGTTTTTTAAAAGCACTCTTTGAAAAGGAGTGCTTTTTTATTTTTCTATGATTTCTATAAAACAATGGGCTTGCCTTCCAAACAAATCGTTATTTGTAGCGCTTTTATCAAAGCAAAGTTCTTGTGATATTTCTTTGATATTAAAAACATGAATAACCTATTGTGTGAAATTTTTTGAAAATTTAGGTTTAACATCTTTAAAATAGGTGTATTACATATTACATAACAACTAAATAAAAAATAAAAAATCTAAAGGAGGAAAGATACCATGCATACGAATGAAAGAAAAACGGTAGTTTATGAATATCAAAATGAACAGGAAGTAGTTATGAAAGTAAAAGAGCTAGAATTGCAAGGGGTTCGCCACGATGACATTTATGTTTTAGCACATGAAAAACATATAACAAAAAGGATTGCGGATGATACAAACACAAATACGATTGGAGTAAAAGAACAAGGATTGGGAACAAGTATTATCAACTTTTTCTCCAAAAAAGGGGACGAACTTCGAAATCAAATGGAAGAAATGGGGTTGTCGAAGGAGGAAGCTAACTTATATGAAGAAAAACTAGATCAAGGGAAGATTTTACTCCTAGTAACAGCTGAAGTACCAATGGCGAATGAGAGGCAGCCGCAAAACTATCATTCTCTGTAATAGATTGCAACATCTGATAAATAGGTAAGGTAATTATTTTAGGTTGTAGCATTGAAGAAAATAAAAATAGAAAAGGATGAGAAAAATGAAACATACAATATTTAAATATGCTGTGATTGGAATTACGACCGGAGTCATAGTCTCCCTATTAAAAAAAGAAAATCGGAAAGCTATACAAACAAAAGGAAAAAGCGTAAAAGAAAAACTACAAGAAGGAAACATAAAGGAAACATTGGAGAAGGTAACTGAGACAAGTAAACAATTTTCTGTAACTGCAGCTAATGTTGCAAAACAAACATTACCACAACTGCTTACAGTCACACCAGTTGTCATTTCTACCATTAAAGACTTAACAGAAAGCGAAAATAATAAAAAGAAAACAGATGAAAAGGATTACGAAATAAATGAAAATAGTAAGAACTTAGACGGGGAAAAAACGAAAAATGAAAAGAAATATGTGAAAGAAGGGAAAGAAGAGAGTGCTTAGATTTAACTCTAAAAATAGAAAGTGAGGAAAAAAGTATGAAATCTCTGTATGCAATTGATGTAGGAATTGGCTTTACCAAAAGGGCATATCGACAGGCTGTAGATTCTGAGATGACGGTCAAGAGTGAAGCTTCCACACTAGCCCCTGTACCTAATCATGCTGAAAGTGAAGATTTAACAAAGGTAAGTTTTATAGACTTAGACTTTGCATACTACATGGGAAATGAAGCACATCAATCTGACGCTTCATTTCTTCCTCCATTTGACGATGAAATAGAAAATTATTATGAAAGCGAACGATTTAAACAACAAATATTTGGTTGCATTGCAAAGGATTATAAAGAAAATGTCGTGTTACCTCTAGTTGTTACCGGGCTTCCCATCACTTGTTTTGGTAGTCAGCATGAGCAATTACAACGTGCACTAAAAAAAGAAACTTCCGTGCAAATTGATGGAAAATTTATTAATATTACGGTTGAAAATGCTTTGATTCTTCAGCAACCGGTCGCTTTACATGCCTATTTCTTAAAAGAGGGAATCATTCAGGAACGAGATCGAATCTTAATTATTGATGGTGGATTTCGTACATTAGAAATGACAGATATGAAACAGAATCTCATTTTAAATCATTATGAGACGGAACTAGGATGTAGCAAGCCTTTGAAAAATATTAAGAATATCGTGCAGAATCATGAGGGTGAAAGTAATCAATTGCATATTAACGACATGCCAAACATATTAGAAAAAGGATATGAATGTCGAGAAGAAAATCATGAGACAAGTCAGGTTCATACTTTGATTCAAAAAGAGTTGGATGCACACTTCCAAGACGTCATGCGTGTATTACAAGAACAATTTAAGTTAGAACAGTATGATACTATTATTTGGACAGGAGGAATAGTAGATCTCCACAAAAAACGAATTGAAAAAATGCAAGGTGAAATTTCTTCTTTCCGTATGGTAGACGCTTCGAAAGAGGCTGCACTTCATGGATACTACATTATTGGGAGTCAATTATTTGAGGACATCACCAATCAATCTGCATATGAATCCAAATTATAATAACGACTGAAATGGAGTTCGTTTAATAGACGTGCCAAATTATGTAGCTTCTTTTCCACATATAATAAATTCTTTATAAGAAAAGATAAAAAGTGCTTGTATAGAGGAAATGTTTAAAATTGAGAATAAAAATAACTAATATATAGGGGGTCTTACTTTTAAAAGAATAAGACCTCCTATGTCATTTATTTTGTAATTTAGATGATTTAAAAACTTTTCCTCCAATACATGAATACCTACATACAAATTTCATATTACGGATATGATTCGATCAAACATAAAACTATTTAGAAAGGAAGAATAATATGGAATGCATAGAAATGACGAAATGGAGTTGGTATCATGTGAAAACTAGTGAACTTGAAAAACTTTCTACTATAATCCCTCGTGATGTAACATCTTATTTCTCTCAATTTGTAAAAAAGATAAGTTCTCCTTGTGAAAATGGATTATATGTTTATACGTTATCACCAAGTCAAACTTGTGTATATGGTTCGTTTTTATATGATCAAGATAAAAAGGATGCCAAAATTCAAAAATTTCTTCATTATTTCGTAGCTCATGGAATACTGATAACAGTTCAGGAAAAAGAGGAAGAGGATTTCCAAAAATTAATACATAATTTCCCTATGGGTACAAAAAATTGTAACAGTTCCGCTGAAGGATTATGTGCTATCTTATCAATGTTTATATCTCACTATTTGCGAAAGGTTGACTACTTTGAAAACAATTTCAGAAATGTATTATGGGATTTTTATCATCATAATAACATAGCAGTTTTAGAAAGGATTTATCATATTCGTCATGAATTATTTATGAACACACATGTGTTTCGCTTAATACAAGAAGTGTTACAAGGCCTAAAAGAAGCTTGGTTAGAAAAACTAACAAACACACTTTGTTATAAACAAACACACGTAAAATTAGAGCGTGGATTACAACTTGTTAAAGAGTACCAAGAAGAATTAGACACGATGATTCATTTACAAGAAGTTGTTTCTTCTCATCGTGGGAATGAAATTATGAAAGCTCTTACTGTATTAACTGCTGTGAGTACGCCTTTGACAGCCTTAGGAGCATTATGGGGTATGAATTTTAAATACATGCCTGAACTAGAATGGAAATATAGCTATTTAATCGCTCTCTTATTTATTATTTTCACAACAGGGGGTATGTATATGTATATGCGATTCAAAGGATGGACAGGTGACTTATTACGAGTAAAGAAAAAGAAATCTTTTTTTAAATCTAATTAATCCTGTTTATAAAAAATATGATAGATATATGGTTAGTAATATTTCTTAATTGGGGTAGCGTCACATCACCATCAAGCTAAGATTTTGAGACACCCCCATAACGGAAATTTTACCTTTTTACAGTTACTTATGAGAGTTTGGCTTATTTCTTTCATTTTGGAGAACAATTAATTTCTTAAGTTGATGAGCATGGGGTATCGCTAGCATTTTGGCAAATAACCACGCTAAGAGTATGCAAGATTATATACAGTTTTTCGGCTCATTCAGTAACAAAGGCGAACCCTAAAACCGCGCCAGGATAGGAATATATATAAATATGCATAGAATTATAGAAAAAGAAAAAGGTGAATCCCTTGTGAGAATAAGATTTCGCCTTTTCCTTGCTACCGATAATAAGACGTTATGTCTACAAATCTTGTATAGAATATACATAGAAAAACTGTAATACTACTGATTCAAGTCATGATCTTCGTTTACATATTATGGGTTTTGTTTCCGTATAACACCTCATTGGGATTTATAACTATATTAAAACCACAACTATTAAATACAAAATTGTATTTTACATAATTAATTCAATCAATTGACCATTTATTATGCCTATAAAAAAATTTAAAAAAGTGGATGATAATTGGAATAATCAAATTGCGATTTAAATTATAAAATGTTGGCATGAGTATTGTAGTAGATATAATTGAAACCATAAAAAACAAAATATATTTGGTTAAATGAATGCCTGTAAAACCTGTAGTAAACTATATAGGAAAATGCCACATTCCCCACCAAAAACCGATAATTATTGAAGGTTTTAATGGGGAATATTTTTTTGAAGCTCCATTAGTGTAAAACCTCTCTAACCTAATGTTTTCTCCTAGAGGTCCGGAAACAATAGTTTTAACAAAGTAATAAATTAACAAACCCTATGAAGTTCTATTAAAAATTGAATCTGCTTCACTGTTAATTGACACAAGAAACAACATCATCAAAAATATAATTACTTGAATGGTGCTTACTGTAAGAATTATAGATAACCCAATCTTATTTTTAAATCTATCTTTTACGAATTGTAAGAAACTCTGACCAGGATAGAGTTTCTTAAATAGCAAGACAAAAGCAAAGATGGAAGACCAAGCTGATATTGCATTACATCAAAAATCGAAACTGGAAAATTTAATAACTTTATTACTCCTACAAGAAGAAACAGTGGCCAAAAAATAATGTTGGTTAATCAAATAAAACTTACTATTATAGCTGTATATTTAAAAGATATTACATCAGGACCAATACTTGAAATAGGTGCATCTACATTAGCTACCGAAACTCCATTCACAAATAGATAGTGAAGAGATACATTATATTCATGAAAAGTTAACATAGTACTCCTATACTTAAACTTCACTATTTTCACTTCGCTTAGAAGTGAGGAATTCCTAAGTAAAGTGTTCAATAGAAATCAAATTTATTAGGCTATCCCTGCAGTCTTTGCGGTTAGAGGCCTTATTGCATCATTATTTAGATTGCTACTTGTTAATATCCCAATAATGAGGTGTGACACAAGAAGTGCAGTCCCATTAGATTCAGATTTTTAACGTCTTTGTTTTGATATCCACAAATAGAAGTGATTTGAACGTAAGGAAATTGTAAGAAATGCATAAGAAAAAAGAAATGTTTATTGTATAGGATACAAATATAGAGAAGCGTAAAAGAAGGAGGTAAATAGGATATATTTATGTGAAAGCCAAACTAGTAATAGGAGCATTCTAAATGAAACAACATTTATGGTACTAACATACATGTGAAAAAAAGAGGATTTACCGTTTTTTATGACAGAATGGTGCTTGTAAAAATAATCAATATGAAGATGCTCTCTGTTTAGTTAGTAAGAAATAATATACAACCGCCCATACTATATGAATAGAGAGCAAGAGTGTTTTATGAAAATATATAGTTAACTTCCATTTGTAGATTTGGCATTTTGCATTGCCGGAACTTCTTTATTATACCTAACACCAGTCTCAATTATAAAAAAAGGCTCCACTAAAAATATACTTAGGTCATTACAAATAAGTAATCAACGAGATCATACTTCCGTCGAACAAGTAATGCTAAATACATTGCAACTTGGATCCCCCGGGATAATCGCTATAGAAAAACGTGGGGGTATGTAGCGGCTGTAGCGGATATAAGAACTAAGAAACCGATGAAAACAGATTTTTGCTTTGACATTGGAAGTGTAACGACTTAAACAATTTTTTTCTTATTTGCTTGGTGGCAAATTACTGAAAGAACAGCAACTAAAACAAATATTCACTACAGTTTCTACAGGAAAGGGAGGAATCAATAGATATGGTCTAGGAATCTATGAAATTAAACTGCCTAACGTTGTCTCGATAGGGGGACATACAGGTGTTATTCCAGGATTTAATACTTTTGCTGGAGGGACACATATGTTGACGGCAATTTGAACAATATGGGTAGAACTGAGAATCCTGGTCTTTTTAAAAGTATTTTACTTGTTGAATTTAGACAGTAGGGGATAAAGACAGAATAGTAGTTTATGTGATGTTTGTAATTGAACAAATAAAAGATGAAATCAATCATTTATCTAAGGAGGCATTTTTCTTATGGAAAATAAATTATCTGGGGTGTTAGCCGCTACTTTGGCTCTAACGATGAGTCTACCAACAGGAGCGATAGCCTCTTCTAGCAGTAAGACTCCGGTTGTATCTAGCCAAGAAGTTGGAAGCAAAGATTTGGAGAAGATTGCTGCAGAGAACGCTGAACTACTCACGAAGTCCTATGAGACTACTAGCGTGCAGTATGCGCTGATTGATAATGGTAAACTTATTTTGTCGGGGCAGACAGGCAAGAACGACATAGAAGGGAAAGAGCCACTAACCAAAGATACTCTATACGGAATTGGTTCAACCAGTAAAGTATATACAGCTGCGGCTGTTATGAAACTAGTAGACGAAGGAAAAGTTGATTTGGATTCCCCTGTTACCCGCTATATTCCTGAGTTCAAAATGAAAGATAAACGATATAAGCGCATCACACCGCGTATGCTGTTGAATCACTCCTCGGGTTTGCAAGGTTCCATGTACAATAATGTATTTTTATTTAAAGATAGTGATGCTTATGCCCATGATATCTTGTTGCAGCAATTGTCCAACCAAAACTTGAAGGCAGATCCTGGTGCGTTCTCAGTATACTGTAATGACGGTTTTACGCTGGCTGAGATCTTGGTAGAAAGAGTCAGCGGTATGAGTTTTACTGAATTTCTACATCAAAAGTTTACAGAACCATTAAAACTGAATCATACGATAACATCTCAAGACAAATGGGAAGACGAAAAGCGGGCTGGACAGTATTCCCCGACATACCAGGGACAGCTTCCAAGTGAAATGGTAAACTTGATTGGTACGGGAGGAATCTCTTCTACTGCAGAAGATGTGGTGCGATTCTCACAAATATTTATGGGACAGGGAAAAGAAATTCTCTCTAATAAAGCAGTCAAGGCGATGGAACAAGAAGAATATAAAAGAGGCATGTGGCCGGAAGATAGCGAAAACATGTTCAACTATGGTCTTGGCTGGGATAGTGTGAAATTATACCCATTCAGTGAATATGGGATAAAAGCGTTGACTAAGGGTGGGGATACGGTACTGCAACATGCCACATTGGTCGTGCTTCCAGAACAGAAGATGGCAGCAGCTGTATTGTCCTCCGGCGGCTCCAGCACGACAAATCAACTGTTGGCAAACAAATTACTGTTAGCTAGGCTTAAAGAGAAAGGGACAATTAAGGATATAAAACCAGATAAATCCTTCGGCAAGCCAGTCAAGGCTAAAGTACCTCAAGACGTGGTAAAAAAAGCGGGTTTTTATGGAAATAGCCAAAGCCATTTCAAAATAGAAATTACGAAGAAGGGAGAACTGTTTTTACCAACTAAACCGGAAGAAAAATATGTATATACGGCGGATGGAAGCTTTATAAATGAGAAGGGTACCTCCAAGCTTAACTTCGTTACTGAGAAGAATGGAAAAGTTTATTTGAGAGAGAGCACATATGAATCATCGCCGGGATTGGGGCAAAATGTGTTGACTCAATATTTAGCCCAAAAATTAGAAAACAATGTGTTACCGAAGAAAACAGCTGCTGCATGGGCGAAGCGTGAGGGTAGCAAGTTCTACCTCGTTAACGAAAAATTTAATTCAATAAACTATCTAGGACTACTAATGCCTCTAAACACACAAATTACGCTCAAGGATGGGTATTGGGACGGCAAAAAAATTACAGGTCCAAATTCGGCGACGCATCAAATTCAGATTCCCGTGATAAATGGGCGGGATACGACGGAAGCTCATTTCTATACAGAGAATGGTAATGAATATATGGAGATGGCCAGCTTTTTATACGTCAGTGAATCTAACGTAAAATCCCTTGATGCAGGTCAATTATCGAAAGTTACACTGCAAGAAAATGGGCATGCCAAATGGTTTACGATTCCGCAAACGGCAGCAGGGAAAACGATGACTGTGGAGTTGCCATCAGGAAGTTCATTCGCGGTGTATGATGAGAATGGAGTATGCGTCAATTTTAGCGTTGTTAGTGACAATAACAAAGTGAAACTACCAAAGAACGGAACAGTTGTATTTGCTGGCGCACCGAACTCAGAATTTACAATTGCGTTGAACTAGCTACAATTTAAGATGACCTTTAACAAAACCAGTAAGGCACAGAAAAGGTGTGTTACTGGTTTTGTTTGTATTTATGCATTCTCAATGAAAAAACTTAAATAATACCCACGTTTAAGCACTTTGAACTCCCAAAAATTCTGATATTTTTTGTCCTATGCCAATTAATTCATCTCCACCTACTCACTTCGCGTTCCTTGAGGAAGGAGTCTCCTTGGCTAAAATAATAAAATTATCGATAAGATTGGCACTTTTTCATGTAACCAATAATGTACCGCTATCATTTCTACTTAAGAAATTAATAATCTAAAAACGAAAGAGCTATCTTGTTACAAGTTAGCACAAAATTTTGTGTTGGGGGTAGTTGTATTTTCTTAGCTTGATAGCGATGGATTCTGCCAACAAAACAAGAATTTCGTACGCTAAGGAATTATTAGGCGTCTTACATCTATATTTGCTAATAAAATGATTTATATAAATAATTTGTTATAATTCCGTTTTTCGTTTTGAGGAAATTCTGAATTCTCAACTTGATGTGCATGGTGTAGTGCCATATCCTCATCAAGTTAAAGTTTTGATGTCCCCGCAATGATAAAAATGGTGAATATTTATATGAAAGATTAGAGCTCTCCTTCTTGTAGGAGGGCTCTAATCTTTGTTTAAAAACTATATCATATACATGGGGGCAGACTTATCGTCTGAAAATTGTCCGGATTCAATTTAGAATATATCAAAAGAGAACTTGCGATTAAAAACAAGCTCTCTTTAAAAGAAATAACGTAATTGAGATACTTATATATTAACAATTGTTTTCTTCTAATTCCATATGTCATATGTTGAGAAATAAATTATAAATGGATTGATAAAGCTAAAATGAATGATTGACATAATATTTTGACGATAATATAATGAATCTCGAATTCAAGATAACTTGTAAAGGATTGGTAATTATGAGCGTGATTAACGATGAGAGCTTATCTTTAAAGTTATTTGTTATATTATCTAGGGCAATACAGTCAATTACTAAGCGTATTGAAGAGGATATAAAAAGTTATGGACTTAATCCAACAGAATTTGCAGTGCTTGAGCTACTGTATAGTAAAGGCGATCAGCCTATACAAAAAATTGGAGACAAAATATTACTTGCAAGTAGTAGTATCACGTATGTAGTGGATAAGTTGGAAAAGAAGAGGTTCTTAATACGAAAACCATGTCCTAAAGACCGCCGTGTCACGTATGCGTCAATTACTTCAGAAGGTATTGAACTAATGGATATTATTTTTCCTCAGCATAAAGAGGCGATTCAGCAAATATTTGGTGGTTTGGACTATATTGAGAAAAAAATGATAATCGAAAAGTTGAAAAAATTAGGGTATTATGCACTAGAACTATAAATCTTTAGAAATATATCTCGAATTAGTAATGTCCTAATTAAATATAATTTAAATAAATAGGAGGAAAAATTAATAAATGGTAGTAAATTTATTATAATACAAAATGAATAAAGCGTGTAATTTCAATCGGTATTATATGAAATAAAGTTGTTATGTTAACGTATACATATCGTCCTTTAAATTATAAATCTTTCATAAAGCGGAGAGTGGGTATCAAGAATGGAATTACGTCATTTAGAGTATTTTATTCAAGTTTGTAATAATAATAGTTTCACTAAAGCTGCGGAAGTTCTAGGTATTTCACAGCCGACTTTAAGTCAACAAATACGAGTTTTAGAAGGTGAACTTGATACACCCTTGTTTCATCGAGTTGGAAGAGGTATCAAAATGACAGAAGCGGGTAAGCTGCTATTTGATAAAGGAAAATTTATCATGCAACAATTTGATGACGTTTATAATGAAATTTTTGAATTAAAGGGTGTAAAAAGAGGTGTGATTACTATAGGAGGTCTATTAGAGGATCTCACTTATTTAACACCTTATATTATGAAGTTTCAACAACATTATCCCAACATTGTAGTAAAGATTATAGAATCCGAAGTTGCTGTAAATCAAATCGTTGACAAAAATATTGATTTCGGGATTACACGTAGTGCTCAAATTCCAGACACATTAACAAACACCCTTTTGTATAGTGAAGAGCTCGTCCTTGTCATTCCAAAAAATCATCCTTTGAATGAAAAATCATTTGTTTCTTTTCGAGAATTAGTAGGGATCAGTAGAGTAATGGTTTCATGTAGTTGTCGTGAATCTATTAAGATATATTGTGAGAGTTTAGGGTTATCTTTATCTGAAGCAAATATAGAAACAAAATCTTCTATTTCTCTATTGAGCCTTGTATACAATGGACATGGGGTTGCCATAATACCTCTTTCACTGGTTAACTTTGTTAATAATGATACTTTGAGCATAGTTCGTATTACTGATCCAACACCAAGTCAAGATATTAATCTTATACACTTTGATGATAAATTTTTAAGTTTTGCAGCACGCATCTTTATGCAGAAGTTAAATGATTCTCAAAAAGTATCAGTGTAATAGAAATAATAATGATTCTAGTGTAACAATTGAAAAAATTAAAATCTATATTAAAGTCAAAGGACAGTGGGGTTATATGTGTGGTGTAGTCGATCAAAAAGGGGGATACCATTGACTTTTAATTAAGGAAAAAAGGACAGACTTTGCAAGGAGAGAAGGCTATCAAAAACAAGTTAAGTTAATCAATCAATTCTTTGGTCTTATCGCATAGTAACAGATTCCATATGGGGATATACACTGCTATTTTGAATCTACATATCCTTATTGTAGAAAGAAAACCACCGGCATTATACCGGTGGTTTTGATTTAGAAAGCAAAGCAAGTACAACCAATCCCCCATTTAGTTCCATCTTTTCCTATTACGGTATGAGTGTGTTGATGGAGAGGGTTACTACAACTATGTAACTTGTTATCATGGGAATCGTGAGAAAGTATAGTGTTTGCTAGGTTAGCACCACCATAACCATAAACGCCCGTCGGTGACCAATCAGGTGATGCTGGCGGCAATTCAGGTGATAAATTTTTAAATTCATCATTTCCATAAACAACCTGCCCACCCATAATGGTAAGTAATGATTCAAGGTCTTTGATTTCTTCTTCTGGCACAGTAAAGTAGTCAGCAGACAATACAGCAATATCAGCAAACTGACCTACTGCAAGGGTTCCCTTTTTACCTTCATCACCAGAGAACCACGCACTTCCTTTTGAATATAATTCCAGGGCTACTTTTCTATCAAGTTTATTTTTTTCATCGTATATGGAAAGACCACCAATGGTTTTTCCGGCAACCATCCAGTAAAGAGCGACCCAAGGGTTATAGCTGGAAACCCTTGTTGCATCACTACCGGCGCCAACAGGTATACCAAGATCTAACATACGATAAATCGGAGGAGTATGCTTTGCAGCTTCCTTTCCGTATAAGTCAACAAAGTATTCACCTTGAAAAGCCATGCGGTCTTGGATGGCAATACCGCCATTTAAAGCCTTAACACGTTCCATACTACGATCTGAGATTGTTTCTGCATGATCAAACCACCAGCGTAGCCCATTAAAAGGAATTTCTCTGTTAACTTCCTCAAATACATTTAAGAAACGTGTGATTGACTCGTCATAAGTTGCATGTAAACGGAATGGCCAACGGTTTTCCACCAATAGAGAAATTACTTTCTTTAAGTCGGCTTCCATTACTGTAGCTAGTTCGGGCCGTGGCATTTGAAATTTTTCAAAATCTGCTGCCGAGAATACTAACATTTCTCCGGCACCATTCATTTTATACTTATCATTTCCTTGACCAGGAGAAACAATTTTTGCCCATGAAGCAAAGTCTTCATATTCATGATTAGGATTTTGCGTAAATAGATTATAAGCAATACGCAAAGTTAATTGTTCCTTCTCGGCTAAATGTTCAACAACTTTGTAGTCATCAGGGTAATTTTGGAAACCACCACCTGCGTCGATGGCGCTTGTAATACCTAATCTATTTAATTCACGCATAAAATGGCGAGTGGAGTTAATCTGGTCGTCAAGATTAAGTACTGGAGCTTTACCCAAACTTGAATAAAGAATAGAAGCGTTAGGGTTAGCAATTAAAAGGCCCGTTGGATTACCTCTTTTATCCCGCTGAATTAAACAGCCTGGAGGGTCTGGGGTATCTTTCGTGTATCCCAGTGCACGTAGCCCTGCACGATTTACAAGTGCTCTATCGTAAAGATGTAGCACAAAGACAGGCGTGTCTTCAGAAACAGCATTAATCTCTTCTAATGTTGGCATCCGTCTCTCTTTAAATTGAAATTCAGACCAACCTCCAACTACTCTTACCCACTGAGGAGCAGGTGTACGCCTTGCCTGTTCTTTGAGCATTTCTAGAGCAATAAAAAGTGATGGCACGCCTTCCCAACGTAATTCCATATTATAATGCAGACCACCACGAATAACGTGTATATGAGAGTCATTCAGGCCTGGAATAGCTCTCTTTCTTTTTAGGTCTATTTTTTTTGTTTTTTCCGTGGCACTATTAAGAATCTCATCTCCACCTACTGCAGTGACTAAACCATCAGTTATGGCGATAGCAGATACCTCAGGCTGAGAAGGGTCAAGGGTAGTAATTTTTCCGTTATATAAGATCATATCCGGTAAATTCATGTTCACACCTCGTCTACTTTCTATTATTTTGTAACCATGGATGAAATAATTTACCGAAAATCGGCATGACTACCCATGATAGCAAGGACACTATACATACAGAAACAAAAAAAGCTGACATAATAGGATTCATATGTTTTATAATAGGTCCTATCACTTTAGGAACTAACATGCTAAGAACCTGTTTAGAATCTATGGTATAATCTGTACAAAAAAGGATATTTTCTATGATACATAATTATACAAGTAA
>NZ_JBNPJZ010000267.1:0-346 GCF_050312695.1 Bacillus sp. AF62
ATTCGAACCCCCGCGCGACTCTCGCCGCCTGTCGGTTTTCAAGACCGATCCCTTCAGCCGAACTTGGGTATACCTCCGAGATATAAACCTTTAGTGGTGGACCTTGTAGGACTCGAACCTACGACCGGACGGTTATGAGCCGTCTGCTCTAACCAGCTGAGCTAAAGGTCCTTTATGGTAGCGGCGGAGGGGATCGAACCCCCGACCTCACGGGTATGAACCGTACGCTCTAGCCAGCTGAGCTACACCGCCATAAATGATATTAAAATAAGTGGAGCCTAGCGGGATCGAACCGCTGACCTCCTGCGTGCAAGGCAGGCGCTCTCCCAGCTGAGCTAAGGCCCCA
>NZ_JBNPJZ010000268.1:0-345 GCF_050312695.1 Bacillus sp. AF62
TTTTTGAGTGCACAAAGTAAGAATGGAGCCTTATCTGTTGTGAGAATTGTTAGTTCTCCAAAAACATTCACTAATCTGTTCATAAACATATAGGTAGCCTGATAATTTCGCTTTTTGCGATGTCGAATATCCAATGTGTAATCTTCCTTATCAATCGTACGATACAGGTAACGCCACTCTCCCTTGATTTTGATATAGGTTTCATCTAAATTTCATACGGTTCTGGTACAAAATTTTTAAAAATTTGAAAACGCTCTTCCCAACTTGGCCATACTGGTACTACTACTTAAAAAAGGTGTGTGACCAGTATGGAAAAAGAGAATATATTCAAATGGAAGCATTACC
>NZ_JBNPJZ010000269.1:0-344 GCF_050312695.1 Bacillus sp. AF62
TTTGAGAAAGTGACAGAGCGTAAGCTGAATAATACAAAGTTAATTTCTGGTCAGGTGAAGCCTGGTAATATTGAAAGCTTCTATGCAGATCCGGCCAAAGGAAAAGTGAAAGATATTGAGGTAAAAGAAGGGCAAGAGGTAGAAAAAGGTACGAAGTTATTCTCTTATGACAATGAAGAGATTAACCTTCAAATGAAGCAAGCTGAGCTTGATCAGAAGATGGCGGATATGCGTTATGATCAAGGAAAGAAGAAGATTGATTCGCTCAAGAAAGAAATTAAGAAGGCAAAAGATAGCGGAGCTGGGAAAGAAGTAACAGATCCGATGGACGAGCAAGTAAACGA
>NZ_JBNPJZ010000102.1:0-344 GCF_050312695.1 Bacillus sp. AF62
TTTGAGAAAGTGACAGAGCGTAAGCTGAATAATACAAAGTTAATTTCTGGTCAGGTGAAGCCTGGTAATATTGAAAGTTTTTATGCAGATCCGGCTAAAGGAAAAGTGAAAGATATTGAGGTAAAAGAAGGGCAAGAGGTAGAAAAAGGCACGAAGTTATTCTCTTATGACAATGAAGAGATTAACCTTCAAATGAAGCAAGCTGAGCTTGATCAAAAGATGGCAGATATGCGTTATGATCAAGGGAAAAAGAAGATTGATTCGCTAAAGAAAGAAATTAAGAAGGCAAAAGATAGCGGAGCTGGGAAAGAAGTAACAGATCCGATGGACGAGCAAGTAAACGA
>NZ_JBNPJZ010000270.1:0-339 GCF_050312695.1 Bacillus sp. AF62
TTTGCGAGGTTATATCCTGCGTATCTGCCTGAAAATCTCATCTTTATGCCTCCTCTTCCTGCAGTCATTTTATTTAAAGACTTGTTGTATGTGCGTAGGAATAACCCTCTACAACGACTTCTAAATTTCCTGTTTTGGGGTGAATGACAAGGCCATGAACAGGTACATAAGACGGCAATAAAGGATGCTGGCGTATCATGTATACACTATGTTGAACACGTTCCTGTACGTTTCGGAAACCGGTTAACCATGTAGATAGATCAATGCCTGCTCGTTGCAAGGTACGAAGGCAAGTAGAATCAATACCTTGCTGTTTTACCTTTTCTAATAGCGGTTCAG
>NZ_JBNPJZ010000103.1:0-336 GCF_050312695.1 Bacillus sp. AF62
GATCCATTCCAAGTTCAAGGTACGTTAACTGAGCTTCAGAAGTCACAAATTCAAAAGGATCAAACATTCACTGTAACGGCGAAAGCAAATAATAAGAAGAAGTGGACAGGTAAGATTACAGATGTAAGTGAATTCCCAACAAGTGCAGAGATGGCGCAAGCTGGCGGCATGGGTGAAGCAACTCAAAATATGTCCCAATATACATATAAAGCTAGCCTTGATAGTCAAGATGGTTTATCTCCAGGTTATCATGTTTCCCTGCAAGTAAACTTAGAGAATAAGACGATGATTGCTGTTCCAAGTAAAAGCATTGTAGAAAAAGGCGATGATGCATTT
>NZ_JBNPJZ010000104.1:0-336 GCF_050312695.1 Bacillus sp. AF62
GATCCATTCCAAGTTCAAGGTACGTTAACTGAGCTTCAGAAGTCACAAATTCAAAAGGATCAAACATTCACTGTAACTGCAAAAGCAAATAGCAAGAAGAAGTGGACAGGTAAGATTACAGAGGTAAGTGAGTTCCCAACGAGCGCAGAGATGGCGCAAGCTGGCGGCGTGGGTGAAGCAACTCAAAATATGTCTCAGTATACATATAAAGCAAGTCTTGATAGTCAAGATGGTTTATCTCCGGGTTACCACGTTTCATTGCAAGTAAACTTAGAGAATAAGACGATGATTGCTGTTCCAAGTAAAAGCATTGTAGAAAAAGGCGATGATGCATTT
>NZ_JBNPJZ010000271.1:0-336 GCF_050312695.1 Bacillus sp. AF62
CTTAAATAAAAATCAATCGTGTTTCCTTCGGAATCGATCGCACGATATAAGTACATCTTTTCTCCTTTGATTTTGATATATGTTTCATCCACTCGCCAAGAATCATTGGTTGGCTTCAAATGTGTTCGAATCCGTTTATTTCATTCTGGTCCATATTGATGAACCCAGCGCATAATGGTTGTATGGGCTAAAGAGAATCCTCGTTCTTCCATCATTTCCACTAAATCACGAAGACTTAAGTTGTACCGTAGGTACCAATGTACTGTTAGCAAAATAATATCGGGCTGGTAATGCTTCCATTTGAATATATTCTCTTTTTCCATACTGGTCACACAC
>NZ_JBNPJZ010000272.1:0-336 GCF_050312695.1 Bacillus sp. AF62
TCAAAATTGTGAAGGTAAGAACGCGAATGCGGCCAAAGCGATCGCTGATTGGCCCAAAAATCACGCCGCCGAGCACGGCACCAATCAGGGTCCAAGTGACCAGCGAGCCGCTTTGCGAGGAGGTTAAACCCAGCTCTGTGGCGATGGCGGGCAGCATGAATCCGAGAATTAACAGGTCGAAACCGTCCATGGCATAGCCAGTGACAGAGGCAATCATCGCTTTTGCCGGAGTGGCGTGGGCTTTTTTGGAGTGATGGGCAGGCATAGTCAGCGTCAAGTTATGTAAAGTTGGATTATTTTGCCCGCAGAGCACACTAAGTACCAGTATGAAAAACG
>NZ_JBNPJZ010000046.1:0-72218 GCF_050312695.1 Bacillus sp. AF62
TACTATCATTCTTCCAGGAAAACGGGTTTCTTTATGCATTCATTTTTGGATATTTATGAGTTTTGCAACACCCTCAACAATTATATACAATTAGGAAGTAAAGAGTATAATCAAGAATTAACAGTTTTAATTGGAAAGCTAAAACAATGTGGAGTGAAAGAAGAGAGATATAAAGATTTCGAAAAAAGTTGGATGATTTTTTTCAATGTGTTTGTAATAGCGATAGCTGGGCTTCTAGTTTTAAAATATTTAATGTGAAAATAAAAAGCGGCATAATAGCCGCTTTTTATCGTTTGGTTAGTATTTTATTTATGATTTTGTATTTTGAAAAACTTACTTATAATAAATGCAAACTTTCAATAAGAAGATACATACCCGTGCAACTTAAAAGGATGTACGTAAATATTTTGAAAATTCGTTGATTAAGCCATTTGAAAATAATTTGCCCTATATACAAACCTAGAAATACGATTGGAATAGCGTAAAAACTTGATTCCCAAATTGTTTTGTTTGTGCCAGTAAAGAGTATTTGAGTTAGTAGGCTAATGAAATATATAAATAGATAAAAAGCTAAAGTAGTTGCTCTCAATTTCTCTTTTTTCGTATCAGTTCCTGTAAAGTAAAGTAACAGGGGTGGTCCTGGCATACCGATACTTGTCGTTAAAAGACCGGATAATCCGCCCACTAAGAAATCTCTAGATTTTGTTGATTTAATCTTAAAGTTGCATATTAGCATCAACGTTAATAGTAAAAGCAGGATGCTAATTGCTAATTTAAAAGTGTTGATGTTAATGGAAGTGAAAATGAAAATGCCAAAAGGAACACCAACTATACTTCCGAAAATTAATCTTTTCAGTAGTATAAAATCAATATCTATTCTTATTTTCCAAATGAGTGATATGGAAATAATTAATGATAAAATGATATTTATTTGTATAGCTTCTTGTGGTAGAAATAACATGAGTAAGAAAGGTGTTGCCATAATAGAAAAGCCAAAACCTGTACTTGTTTGTAAAATAGAAGCTACTAATATAATACATATGAAAATGAATATAATTTCCAAAATAGCCCCCCTACATAATCAAATTTAATAAATATTTTAACATAAAGTGAAACTTTAATCAGTGGGAGGCTTACTGCACGGCAAATAGCCGCTTTTTATGTTGCATTTAATATTCTAATGATGATTCTGTAGTTTTAAAGTATTTTTCTCGTGAAGGAGTCATTACCCGGATTGCTAATAAACAGGAAAGGAAAAGAATGAGTAACGAGCTACTTATTACAGTAAATTGAACGGAAAGAAATTGTGCGGATGCCCCAATTGCTAAAACGAAAAAGATTTGGATGAAATTTTTTATGGAATCAAACACGCTATCGATACGTCCTATCATATATATAGGGATGTTATTTTGATAAAATGTTATAAAGCCAGTACCAGCAAATGATGAAGAAATACCAAGTAAAATGAAACCACCTGCTGCGACTATAAATGAATTTGAAAAGGCGAAAATTATATAGCCTATTGCTGTGAAAATCATACCTAATCCGATACAATGTTGAATTGGTAATCGTTTGGCAAAGAGAGAGACGAGAAATGAACCGGAAACGTAAGCAGCGCCAGTTATACTAACAAGCATACTGTATTCTATATCGGTTAAAAACAGTACTTGCCTCGTAAAAACAACTTCTTGTGAATCGAGTGCCATAGAAACAAGCATAGTCGCTTGAAATAAAACGAATATGAGAATAATGTACGTTTCTGTTCGAGCGAACGAAAAAACTTGTTTCCAATCACTTCGTAATGTTTGTACAAAAGTATTTGCAACTTCTTCGTTTTGCTTTGTTTGTAATGTAATGTTTGGCAAGAAGTAAATGAGAATGGTAGAAAGTAGAAATGAAAGTGAGTTGCAGTAAATAACAAAGGCTGCTGAGTACGTGGTGAGAAGTATTCCAGCAAGAGCTGGACCGATAATAAAAGCCCCGTTTGTACATAGGCTATTCCATGCATTAAATTGAGCGCGCTCTTCAGCTCGTATGAGCATTGTTTTATAAGTAAATGAAGCTGGATCGAAAAATGATGTAGCGATGCGAGTTAAAAAGATGAACATATAAATGGCCCAAATAGAATCAAATAATGGAATACAGCCAATGAGAGCTGCTCGAATTATATCTGTGATGAGCATAATGGACCGTTTGTTTAATCGATCTACTATACTACCAGACCATATTTTTGTAACAACAGTGGCGATTGGACCAACAATCCATAATCCTGCTACAGCAGCAGGTGAGTTTGTGCTATTTAACACCATTAAGTTTAGAGCGATGAGATACATAAAATCACCTAAACGAGAAATTCCTGTTCCCGACAATAATAATAATTTATTTTTCATGAATAAATGGTCCTTTCTTTCATTGTTTTTTAATCCTGCAGGAAATAGCGTATTCCTCTTCAGAGTTTGATTGACGAGCGGTTTTGTTTTCCCAGCGTAATAAAACTTGTGTAATCTCCCAAGTAAGCTGTTGTAATTCCTCTGGAGTTAAAAATAAATGAGATACAATATGACTACCTGTATTCGTTCCTTCTGTGCCGCTTTCTTCAATATAGAAATGAGCAGCTTTTGCTTTATAATATTTTTCAATAATCCCTCGTTTTTCCTTCGTTTCTACTAATTCAAGCAACCCTCCATCATATAAAATTTGAACGTGATAATGTACGCTTCCAGCAGATTTATTTAGTTTAGTAGCAACTTGTTTTGCAGTAAGTGCTTCATCTTTTAAAAGGTGAAGAATTTGAATGCGAGTTGCATTGGAAATGAGCTTCTGCTGCTCAGCTGAAATAGTAAGTCTATCGTCAAACATTATGGCACCCCTTTTCTTATAATCTAAATTTATTGTACATTCTAAAAAATTAGAACGTAAGGAAAATAAATCGTCTTTTTCCTCTGTATTTCGACATAAATAAAAATAGCATGTTTATAAACATGCTATTAAGTAGAAGGAGATTCTTCATTAAATTCCCCGCGATAAAATAAAAACAGCCATATAAAACTTACAAAATACAACATATAGCTAATAAACTGCCAATCATTTGAGGAGAAAGAATTTCTAACAGCCCTCCTGTAAAAAACATCGATAACTGAATAAGAGATCCGTAAATAGAATAATGGAATGAAAAAACTTTACCTATCATATTTTCGTGTGTGTAAGTTTGAAGTAATGTCGTATCAAGTGGAACGATGATTCCTCCTGCTATACGCATACAGAATAAAGTAATGATACCGATAATAAGTTGATCGGATAGAATGAATCCGAGAAAGAAAATTCCTTGTAATAAGTAGGACCAACCGAATACTTTTTTCATTTTTTCTTTATTATGGGATATATAAAGATTAACGAGAAGGCTTCCTATCATAAGCCCAGCCCCTTGAACCGTATATAAAATCCCAATGTTCGTATGGAAAATTTTTTCGGCATAGATCGTTAGAAGTAGTTGATAAGCGCCTCCAATAATCCCCCATGAAATGCCGACAAGAATTAATGTTAAAATGATTTTTGTTTGTAATATGTATGTATAACCACCTTTTATATCAGTGAAAAATGCTTTGTTCTTGTTACAAGTATCATGAGCAGGAATACTCATATTATAAATAAAATAGGCTGAAAGAAAGTATGATAGGCTATTTACTAAAAAAGCGAACTCAATATGTAAAGATTGTGCAATTACTCCGCCCAAAGAAGCCCCCATAATAGACATAAAACCATTAATTGTACTAGAAAGAGAGTTAGCAGTTACGAAATGATTTTGGTGTACAATATTTTTTAGGGTTGCTTGTTTAGCCGGTTCAAATAAACAAGCAAGTACAGATAAACATATATTAGCAATGAAAATAATCTCAATTTTATAGCCTGCGAGTAAGTATGTAAGGACTAGAATTCCCCGTGTAATATCGGTAAAAATCATAATATTCTTTTTAGAGAAACGATCTACAATTCCGCCTATGAATGGACTAAGAAGAAGCTGTGGTAAACTTTTACTTATAAAAGTAAGTGCGATCATAAACGGCGATTCCGTTATGCTGTAGACAAATGTTAATAAAGCTACCGTATGGAACCAATCCCCAAGTACACTTAATGTTTGCCCATAAAATAGTTTATTGAAGTTTTTATTTGTTTTAAGAAGTGTGGAATAAGAAATCGACATAAATAGATTACTCCTTATGTAATGACGATGTTTGAATTTGTTCTTTCCACTCACTTAAATACACTTTTTCCGCTGTAGGAAGTCCAACAGGTAATTGTGCAATCAATTCTAAACTATTTCCATCAGGGTCGTTAAAGTATACGGCTGCATGTGCTAATTCCGGAAAAACAATCGGTTCAATTGGTTCCATTCCAAAGTCTTTTCGTGCTGAAATTCCTTTTTGATTTAGCCAATGAATCGCATTTTCTAAATCATGTAAACTTACTTGAAAGGCGATATGTCGTAAAGAGGGGTGATAATTCACTTTGTATTCTGTGCCTTCCCAAAGGCCGAGCCAACTCTCATTTTCTTTAATCCAAAAGAAAGCAATATTATCTCCTCGTTTATATAATTTTAGCCCTAGTGATTCATAAAAAGGTATTGATACTTTTAAGTTGCGGACAGGTAAATGTGCTTCGTAAAGACCTCTAATCATTGTAATCCCCCTTAGTAAAAATGTTTCTTATTCCATAGTAAACAATATGTTGCTAGTTGAAATCGCAAATAAGAGGGATATAAATTTATACGAAAGTATGAAAAAAACAGCTCAAATATGAGCTGTTTTTCTATAGTTTTTAGTTCATTTGTCAAGGATAGGATATATTAATATCCGTATCCGCCGCCACCCCAACAGCTACATCCGATGATGATTAGAAGGATGAATAGTACGATAAGCAAAGCAAATCCACCGCCGAAACCAGCGCAACTTCCACCATAACTCATATGTTTTCCTCCTTTTTAGTAAGTTAATCTATATGGTTCATGGACTACTATATACAGTATGTTTTTTGTATAGAAAACGAGCCAGTCTCATTTATAATTAGACAAATGCCTGTAGATTCATTAGGATTGTATGTTAGTGATTTGTAAATAAACCTTTACATGATTCGTAATTTAGGCATAGAAAAATAAAAAATTGTAAAAAAAACCATTTTTTTATTTTTTTATGAGAGAATATGTACTATAATTTTACAAGTAATATTATGGGAAAAGGGAGTTTTAGTATAGAGATGGAGATGGGACAATTACAAAATAAAATAGAAAACAAAAAGAAAGAATTAATTCAACTTGTTGCGAGACACGGATTGGATCATGATAAAGTTTTGTTATTTAGTCGTGATTTAGATATACTAATTAATAAGTTTATGAATATAAAAGACAAAGTGCATAAATAAAAAATTTATAGTTTTTTATATTAAGATGTTTCACAGAAAGGAGAGGACAGTAATTGGAACATTTACAGGAAGAATTGTATAAACAAATAAAAGAAGAAAAAGGTACAGTTACAATTTTCTTAAAGAGTGGCGTTAGAATAGTAGGAGAAGTTGTTGGAGTAGATAAATTTACAGTTTTAATTTTAGTGGATGGAAAACAACAGCTTATTTATAAGCAGGCTATATCAACAATAATGAAATAAGACACTCTTGTTGAGTGTCTTATTTCATTATTGCTTGCATGCCCCAACATCAATGCCGGCAGCAATTAACTTCTTTTCTCCATCTTGTTCAATAATTTTTTGTAATTTAGATAGGAAAGAATCAAAGTTTGTATGCTTTGCTACTTGGAATGTCATTTTATGTTCAATTGGTAGCCACGTATCAATATCAGCTTCGTTATGCTGGATTTTCACCTCAAGTTTATCGAGTGCATTAGCAACTTTTGCTTCGTACGTTTCTTTTGCTTCAAACTCCATCCATAAGTCATATAATTCCTCACCGAGAGAACCTGTTAACGTTTGTTTAATATTTAAAATAGCTTCTAGTTCATTTTTTTGTTTTTGTAGCTGTAATTCGTGACTATTCATCGTATCAAATGCAGGGATATCACCAGCTTCGGCTTCGACTAGGTCGTGAATAATAACCATTTTAAGTAATTTCTCAATATTTACTTTTTGATCCAAATAAGGTTCAACTAAAATGGCCATTAGAGACATACGCCATGTATGTTCGGCAACACTTTCTTGACGCCCGTTGGAAAGCCAGCTATGTCGCATTTCATATTTTAGTTTTTCTGCTAATGCAATGACTTGTAAAATGTTGTGTTCCATCGTGAGCCTCCTCATGTTTTTATACCATAATTCTAATATAGAAATGAAATGTGTCAATTTCATGAGTATATTGCGATAAACAGATGATAAGCGTATAATACATGTTATATGTGAAAACGTATTATTAAAATAAAAAAATGTTATATGAAAATGGAAAGGAAAGGGCAGAAATATGGGAGAAAAAAATCAAGTATTAGCTAGACCACAAAGAAGAAAAAGGAAGTTTGATATTTCTAGCCCAGTGGGCATTATAGTAGGTTTCATCATAGTGATAGCGGCGATTATGCTTGGCGGCGGTGGAATAAAAGCTTTCAAAAACTTTTTAGATATTTCATCTATTTTAATTGTCATAGGGGGA
This sequence comes from Bacillus sp. AF62, assembly GCF_050312695.1. Classification (NCBI taxonomy): domain Bacteria; kingdom Bacillati; phylum Bacillota; class Bacilli; order Caryophanales; family Bacillaceae; genus Bacillus; species Bacillus sp. AF62. Next base: position 6,646 of record NZ_JBNPJZ010000046.1, read on the forward strand.
ACAACAGCGACAATTGTTGTGGCATATCGATTTGGAGAAATAAAAAAATATACGAAAAGTATTTTCACTGTTTTACATAGAAGAGAAGAAGATTTAGAACAGTTAACGAATTTGTTTGTTGATTTTTCGAAAAAGTCTAAAAAGAACGGCTTGCTTTCTTTAGAGGTTGATGGAGAGCAAGTAGACAATCCTTTTATTCAAAAAGGAATTCGATTAATGTTAAGCGGTTACGATGAAGATGAATTAAAAGAAGTGTTATTGAAAGATATTGAAACGGAAGTGTATGAGTTAAGAAAAGGAGCGGCATTATTAGATAAAATTGGTGATTTTGCTCCAGCTTGGGGAATGATTGGTACGTTAATCGGTCTTATCATTATGCTCCAAAACTTACAAGATACATCGCAAATTGGTACAGGGATGGCAGTTGCGATGTTAACGACATTATATGGGTCTGTACTTGCGAATATGATTGCAATCCCTCTGTCGGAAAAAGTATACCGTGGTATTGAAGATTTATATACAGAGAAGAAGTTTGTAATAGAAGCAATTTCAGAATTGTATCGCGGACAAATCCCTTCTAAATTAAAGTTGAAACTGGATACATACGTATACGAAACAAAGGTAAAAAAGGTAAAAGGAGCAGCCTAATATTTCAAGGAGTGGTATGATGAGTAAAGGACCGCAAAAGGGATCGCCTCGTTGGATGACGACTTTTACAGATTTAACGATGTTATTATTAACTTTCTTCGTATTACTAGTTGCTACATCAAAGCAAGATGCAGTAAAATTGTCAAAGATGCTTGAAAAGTTTAGTGATACGGGGCAAGTAGATGCAAAAGTAATGGAAAATACAATACCAGATATTTCACATGAAAAAAATGATGAAAAAATGATCTCAAAAAAGAGAATGGATGAATTATATAAGAAGTTGAAAGCGTATGTAGATAATAACGGTATTAGTCAAGTGAATGTATATCGAGAGGATACAGGGGTAAGCGTCGTTATAGTAGATAATTTAATATTTGATACAGGCGATGCGAACGTTAAGCCCGAAGCGAAAGGGATAATAAGTCAATTAGTTGGATTTTTTCAATCCGTACCTAACCCAATTGTTGTAGAGGGACATACAGATAGTAGACCTATTCATAACGAGAAATTCCCTTCTAATTGGGAGTTATCTTCAGCACGAGCGGCAAATATGATTCACCATTTAATTGAAGTGTATAATGTGGATGATAAAAGGCTAGCTGCAGTAGGATATGCAGACACAAAGCCAATTGTACCAAATGATTCACCGCAAAACTGGGAAAAAAACCGTCGCGTTGTTATTTATATAAAAGAGTAGTATATTATTATTTTAATAATAAAATAATAAAAATACGAAAATTCTTTTAAAAAAATATTAAATTTTATCATTTTATTTTGTATAATGAGTGAGAATGATAAGGTGAAATATTAAGATATATTTATACATAGAAGGAGAGAATTAAAAAGAATGGCACATAAAATTTTAGTAGTAGACGATGCGATGTTTATGCGAACGATGATTAAAAACTTATTAAAAAGTAATGCTGAATTTGAAGTTATCGGCGAAGCAGAGAATGGGGTAGAAGCAATTCAAAAGTATAAAGAACTTCAACCTGATATTGTAACATTAGATATTACTATGCCAGAAATGGACGGGCTTGAAGCATTAAAAGAAATTATTAAAATTGATTCAAGTGCAAAGGTTGTTATTTGTTCTGCAATGGGACAACAAGGTATGGTATTAGATGCAATTAAGGGCGGGGCAAAAGACTTTATTGTAAAGCCATTCCAAGCGGATCGTGTAATTGAAGCTTTAACAAAAGTAGCAAATAGTTAATATAGAAGGGGTGCCACAAGGAATCAAAACAGTGATAGCGGATCGACGTGTGGCCCCCTTTTTTCTCATTGTAAAACACTAAATTGTTATACATAAATGAAATGTTTGTTAGACAGGTAGGGGATAAAAATGCAAACAGATCTATTAAATATATTTTTCGAAGAGTCAGAAGAACATTTACAGTCGCTAAATGAAAATGTGCTAGTGTTAGAACAAAATCCTGCTGATATGGATGTTGTAGGAGAAATATTCCGATCCGCTCATACATTCAAAGGTATGTCTGCGAGCATGGAATTTACGGAAATGGCTGATTTAACGCATAAGATGGAAAATGTGTTAGATGAAATTCGTCATGGAAATATAGTTGTAAATGCGGATATTATTGATGTGATTTTTGAGTGCATTGATAATTTGGAGAAGATGGTTGCAGATGTGCAACAAGGTGGAATGGGCAATATTGATGTAGCCTCAACTAAACAGAAATTAGAAGCATTATTGAACGGTAATGTAGAAACTCCTACGGAACATATAGAGCAAAATCATATAGACACCGATGATGGAGTTTCGCATGAAGTGCATATAACAGTTGAACAGCAAGCGATTTTAAAAGCAGTACGTGCCATTATGTGTATTGAAGCATTGCAAAATGTAGGGAATATACAAAAAACAGCTCCGAGTATTGAAGAAATTGAAGCAGATGCTTTCGGATTTGAATTTACAGTATTTATGGATACGGATTGTAGTATAGAAGAGTTGAAACAAGTAGTACTTCATGTTTCTGAAATTGAGAAAGTGGAAGTAAAGCAAGGAGAACCTATATCGAAGGAAGTTGCTTCTAAAAAAGTCGTGACAAAAGAAGTTGTGCAAGTAGAAGAAAAGCTACAACCTGCTGTGGTTACGCAAGTAAAATCACCGATAGAGGCAACGAATCAACCTTCAAGTACTATGCCAGCTAAAAGTACTACAAAAACGAAAAATGCTAAAGTGGAGAATCGTTCAATTCGTGTTCAATTAGAGAAAATCGAAAGATTAATGAATATGTTTGAAGAAAGTGTAATTGAACGTGGGCGCATTGATGAATTGGCTCAAATAATTCAAAACAAGGAGCTAATTGAACATTTAAATCGATTAGGCGATATTTCAAAAGATATTCAAAATGTACTATTAAATATGCGTATGGTGCCGATTGAAACTGTGTTCAATCGTTTCCCGCGTATGGTACGTATGTTAGCGAAAGATTTAGGGAAAAAAATCGATTTACAAATTACAGGTGAAGATACTGAAGTAGATAAAATTGTTATTGATGAAATCGGCGATCCGCTCGTTCATTTAATTCGAAATGCAATCGATCACGGTGTTGAAACTGTTGAAAAACGACGTGATGCAGGTAAAAATGAGACAGGTACGATTAAATTAGAAGCCTTTCATAGTGGAAATCATGTCGTTATTCAAATTACGGATGATGGAAACGGTATTAATAAAGGGAAAGTATTAGAAAAAGCGATTAAAAATGGCGTTGTAACTGAAGCGGATGCGAATAGATTAACAGATCGTGAAGTGTTTGATCTTATTTTCCAACCGGGATTTAGTACAGCTGAAGTTGTATCAGATCTTTCTGGACGCGGTGTTGGATTAGATGTTGTAAAACATACGATTCATAGTTTAGGTGGACATTTAATTATTGATTCTGAGGAAGGAAAGGGAAGTACATTTAGAATTGAACTTCCATTAACGTTATCTATTATTCAATCTATGCTTGTTCAAACGAATGATAAGCGTTATGCTTTACCTCTTGGAAATATCGTTGAAGCAATTCGAATTAAGAGAGAAGACATCCAATCCTTACAAGGAAAAGATGTGTTAAATTATCGTAATCAAATTATTGAAGTGAAACATTTAAGTACTGTATTTGGTGAAAAAACAGTAGATGAGGCGTTTGCGTCATATGATGGTCAAATGGTTCCTGTGTTAATTGTTCGTAATACACATCGCAGCTATGGACTTATTGTAAACACAATTATCGGTCAAAGAGAAATAGTCTTAAAGTCATTAGGTGACTTCTTTGCAGAGAGTTCTAACTATTTCTCTGGTGCGACGATTCTCGGTGATGGACGAGTGGTCCTCATTTTAAACCCAGAAGGTTTATAATAGGAATGAAGGAAAGCTCCCCACTTGTATACAATTGGGGAGCTTTTTGGCTAATCGTTACTAATCTAATAATGGGAATACATACATATTAACGTTTTATATAATAAGTTTGCTAAAATCAAATGAGAGTTTATATTATTTGATAGAAAAACAGAAATGAGGAGGCAGGGAAAATGCCTGAGCAACACACAAAAGGGGATACGAGCACGATTGTGCTAGAAAAAGAAAATGAGCATTTAACGCCTCAAGAATGCGATATTCTTGGCGAAATTGCAAATATATCATTTGGTTCAGCTTCGACTGTATTATCAACGATTTTAAATAGGCAAGTAAGCATTACTGCTCCTCGCATAGAGTTGGTAGATTTATATGATTCAAGAGATGTCGAAGTTCCACATGTTGTATTAAACATTCATTTTACAAAAGGATTAGATATGGAAAATCTTCTTGTTCTTAAACAAGATGTTGCATTGTCCATTGCTGATTTAATGATGATGGGAACAGGTGAAGTGGAGGATGGAAAAGAACTTGGTGAATTAGAACTAAGTGCTGTACAAGAAGCGATGAATCAAATGATGGGATTCGCAGCTACATCTATGTCGGAATTCTTCCAAGATACAGTAGATATGTCTCCGCCGACGATTAATGTTGTAAAGTTATCAGAAGAAATGGAAAAAATCTCTGAAATCGATGGGAATCATACGATTGTTAAAGTGTCGTTTGATTTAAAGATAGATAATCTTGTAAACTCTAAACTTGTACAAATTGTTTCAGTTGAGCATGCGAAACAAATGGTAAATAAATTAATGCAATTATCTGGTGGAGTAGAAGAAAAAGATGAGCCAGCAGAAGTAGTGGAAACTGAGATTGTAGAAGAAGTTGAAAAAGAGCATTTAACACAAGAAGAGAAAGATGTGCTTGGTGAAATTGCAAATATTTCAATTGGTTCCGCTTCAACAGTATTGTCAACGCTTTTAAATCAGCCAGTTACAATTAGTACACCAAATGTGGAAGCAATCAATGTTCGTCATTATGATGGAGTACCAGTGCCATTTGTTATTTTAAATGTTGACTTTGTTGAAGGGCTAAAGAATGAGAATGTATTCGTATTTACGAAAGATGTCGCCTTAACAATGGTAGATTTAATGATGATGGGAACAGGTGAAGTTGATCCGGAAAAAGAGCTTACTGAATTAGAACTGAGCGGTATTAAAGAAATAATGAACCAAATGATGGGTCACGCTGCTACGGCGATGTCAGAAATGTTCCAAGAAAAAATGGACATGACGCCGCCAAATGTTAAATTTGTAACGTTAAAAGAAGAAATGGAGTATTTGGGAGAGTCAATGGAAGTGGACGAACTCGTTCAAATTACGTTCAATCTTGAAATTGGTGATCTGCTTCAATCGAAAATGTATCAAATTTTGCCAATTTCTGAAGCGAAAGAAATGGTAAGGCGACTTCTGTATCCAATGGTGGAAGAAGAAGAGATTGCCACAGAAGAAATTGAAGAAGAAAAAATTGTAGAACCAGTTGTGCAACCTATTGAATTTAAAGAAGTAAAACAAATGGAACCAGTATATATGGACACGTCCATTCTACAAAATGTAGAAATGAACGTGAAATTTGTATTTGGAAGTACAGTGAAAACGATTCAAGATATATTAAGTTTACAAGAAAATGAAGCAGTTGTACTAGATGAGGATATTGATGAACCAATTCGTATTTATGTAAATGATGTATTAGTGGCGTATGGTGAACTTGTAAATGTAGATGGATTTTTCGGAGTAAAAGTGACGAAATCACTATAAGGCATTGAAATAGGAGTTTGAACTAGTAGATGAAAAACGTAAAGTTTTTTCTAATGAGTTGGCTATGCATACATGTGTGCTTGTTCTTCCCCTTGCAAAGTCAGGCTGAGGAACAAATTGAGCCAGATCAAAAAATAAATGAAGTGAATGTACAAGAAGAAAATAAGGAATCTCAAGAACCGCCAGAGCAAGTGGAAACGAAACAAGATGAAGAGAAACAAAAAGAAGAGAAACAAAAAGAAGCAGAACAACAAGAAGTAGCAAATAAACAATTGAGTGAAAGAAAGATAGAAACAGAACAGGGAATTATTACAGTAAATAAGCTGGAGCTTAAAGTTGGCGAAGAGGTGCGAATTGCTGTAGAACCAAATGGGAAAAACATTCAAAGTATGAAAGGTATATTGCAGTTACAAAAAAATGGCGAGCAATATGCGCAAGAAAGAATGTTATCTTTTGAGTATGATGAAGAAACGAAGAGCTGGGTTGCTAACTATAAAGCAGGGGATTTTGATTTGCAAGGTGATTGGAATCTTCAGCTTGTTCAAAGTTACAAAGAGAATGAGAAAGAAGAGCTCGTAAAAAATGAAGTAAAAGTCCCACTCATTCGGATTAAAAATGAAACGCCAACTATAGATAAAGAATTGCCAAAGTTACAGAAAGTTACTATTGATGAAGTAAAAGAGAACTTAGTTGAACGAAAACAGGGAGATTCTATACATCTACGAGTAAAAGCGTCAGATATAGAATCGGTTGTAAAAGAAGTGCGCGTTACATTAAAAGGGAAAGAAAATAAAGAGCTTTCGTTTTTATTAGACTACAACAAGCATGATATGGATTGGCAAAAAGTATTTGAAATAACAGAAGCATTGCCGGCTGGGCCATACGAATTACTTGTAGAGATAATAGATGCAGCAGGTAATAAACTTGTTGAGGAAAGTGAATATACCATCTCTGTTTTGGTGCCAAAAAACGAAGATGATAAAAAGATAGAAGAGAAAGAAAAAGAAGAAAAATTAGATAATAAACTAGAAAATGAATTAGAAGATAAGAAAGAAAATGAGAAACAAGAAGATTCGAAAGTCAAAAACCCGCTTCCAGAAGAAAATTTGCCAGTTGTTCAAATTCCGAAGCAAGATGAGATAGTAAATAAGTTTATAAAAGAACCGTTGAAAGAGAAAGAGGAATTTACTTACGTTATAAAAGAGCCGTTCGAAGACAACAAGGAAGTACATAAGGGGAAGGACCAAAAAGAGAAAAATAACAATCAAGTTGCCTCTAAAAAGAAAGAACAAAAAGAAGAACCGAAAGACAAGAAAGAAGAAAAAGGTGAACAGGGAGTGCAAGCTTCTGATGTGTTTACTATCATGTCAGGTTTATTCGTACTGTTTTTAGTTTTAAAGAGTAATAAAGAATGGGGCTAATTATTTCATAGTAGTGGAGGCGCTTAAATGGAGATTAAACGTACGACAATTGAAGATAAGGCGTTACAACCATTAAAACAGCCTGCAGCTATTTCGGAGCATGAAATCCAGAAAGAACGAAAGCGTAGCAATTTAGTGTTTACTGGACAGTCTAAAATTATTTCGAAAAATAATGAAATAGGTATTTTACTTGCAAGTTTAAGTGATGGAAAGATTATGAAGGAAATGCTTTCTAAAGAGATGGATACAGTGTTACAACTTTTTAAAAAGTTACACACGTTATCTGGAGAAGGTAAGCAAACAGAAAAAATATTTGAACAAGTAATTAGAAGCCTACAAGGGCTTGTTAAGCAGGCGCATATAAAAGAACTTCCTTTGTTAGATGGAACATATGATTTCGCTGAAGTACAACTATCATTTGGTAGAAAAGTACATATTCCGTTACTAGATGTGAGTGCACTTATCTCTAGAGTGGAAAGTGATTCTTCAGAAGGAAATATAAATTTGATGGTAACGGTTATTACTGCTTATATAACGAAACTGTCTAACGAAACAATTTTAATTAGCGTTACAGACCGTATTGCTAAAGATCGGGATGTAAGTGTATGGAGAGCGCTTGCGGAAATGAACATGACACAATTGTCACAGGCGTTGAAACATACGGTGCAAGAACATAAATGGTCTATGACGTTTCTTTTTCTATTTATATGGATTGTCGGTATTATTTTAATTCGAGTTATGTAAAAAGGTCGTCACTCCATTGTGACGACCTCTTTTATATTTTTTCGTAGAAGAATGTATCAAATCGCTGAAGATTATAACGTTCGGGTGTTAAAATTTGTTCCGTACTACCAACAAATAGTACACCGCCTTTTCGTAAAGAACGACTAAATTTTTCATAAAGTTTTACTCTTGCTTCTTCTGTAAAATAAATCATTACGTTACGACAAATAATCAAATCATAATTTGTATCGAACGACTGCATTAAAAGGTCGTGCTGTTTGAACGTAACGTTTTGTTTAATGTTTTGATGCAATGAATATATATCATTCTCTTTTGTGAAATGACGTTCTTTCAAATCATTAGGTAATTCCTTCAGAGAACGTTCTGTATATTGACCGCGTTTTGCGGTTTCTAAAATATGAAAATCAAGATCTGTTGCTTGAATTTCAAAACGAAATGGAGCTAGATGCTTTGATAAAATTAAAGAGAGTGTGTACGGTTCTTCACCAGCAGCGCAAGCGGCACTCCATACCTTTAATTTTCCGCTATTTTGTTCGAGTAATTTTGGTAGTGCTTTCGACTCTAAAGTTTGCCAGCGCTCTTTATTTCTAAAAAACTCTGAAACGTTAATTGTAATATAGTCAATAAAATTTAAAAATAAATTTTGATCAGCGCGTAATTTGTTTAAAAAATTAGTGTAGTTTTCGAAGCCTTTTCTCGAAATGAAAGCATCGATTCTACGGCGCATTCTATCTTGTTTATAAGAAGCGATATCCATATTGAATTGTTGTTTAAAACTCGCGATAAAATGATCATAATCTTGTTCAATTATCATATTTACAATGGGCACAATAATGATATTGTGCCTCCCCCTTTACATCATACGAATTTTTTGTTCAAAGCTTTTTTTCATTTGCTTTTCATGTAATCCTGGTAAATCATAAATGACAGCATCAATACCTGCTTCTTTTGCAACATCGACAGGGATGACAGATGTATGTTTGTCCCCATTATAAAAACAGAGAACTAAATCAGTGTCTTCAATAATTTGTTTAACAAAAAACATATAATCTGATCGGTAAATGGAGTCAGAAGGATGATCAAAAGCAACATATTCGGCTCCGTGTTTTTTTAAGTAATCAACGACTTCTTGAAATTCATCTGTTATTGCTTGCAATGGTTGCAGCGTGTAAAGGCATAAATTTTGAGCGAGTCTTTCATTCTCAACGAAAAAACGAAGAACCTCATTTTCAATAGATTTATAACATAATATGTAAATTTTATGTTTGTGAGCATAGTCAGTTAAAAATTTTTTAATTTCTTCTTGATCTAATGCTGTTAATTGATTTGAACCACAAAGGAAACTATTCATAGAATTGTGCCACCTCATGCTAAATTGTAACATATCTTTTATAAAAAATAACTGCAAAATATTACTGTTCAGAGTATAATTATAAATAACTGGATTTTACGATTAAGTTTAGGAAGAAATAAAAAAATAAATAGGTGATATATATGCTACGTTCTATCTCGCATAATCCAATTTTATCGCATATACCGCCTGCTACTCAAATGCCGAAAGAAGCAAATGTCAGGACAGGACTTGCATTTTCGGATAATTTGCATGCAGATCCGAAAAAAGATAAATTACTAGAACAAATGGAAGCGTTTGTCGATAATATTGGAGAAATTAAAGAGAAAATTGAAATGGAATTAACGCTTGATAATGTAATGGAATACAAAAATACAGTAAAATCATTTTTGAATTTTTACGTTGATAATGTATTGCAGTATAAAGATGTCATGTCTCGTCACCCACGTTACGGATATTCACAGAAAATGACGATTGTGAAACAGGCAGAAATGGGATTGAATGAATTAGAAGATGTGATGAATTTAATTAATACGAAAACAGGACATTTAGAAATGTTAAATCAAATTGGAGAAATCCATGGTTTAATTGTGAATTTAGTCTTGTAAAAGGAAGGAAGCTATATGTACATACAATTATATGAAAAACTCGTTATTATTCAAAAAGCGTATGAAAATATTCAAGCGCTTGGAGAGCAAATATATGAGAATTTAAAAAATAAAAATGTAAATGCAGTTCAAAAGTTGCAAGTAGAGCAATTGCAGTACATTGATGGTTTAAAAGGGTTATCAAGCTCATTTGAAGAAATGGTTGTTCAGTTCTGTAAAGAACAAGGAGTTGAATCGTTTCGTGTAAGTGCGTTATTTTCGTATTTTTCTCAAGAAGAAATTGAAAAAATGGAAGAATTACAAAAAAACGTAACTGAATTAGAAGAGAATGTAAAAATGATTCTTTTGAAAAATCAATATTACTTAAACGTACTATTAAAAACTACAGAAAGTATTGTGGATTCTGTTTCTGAATATAACTTAGAGCGAAACAATAATTCGCAAATCTTTATGAACGAACTATTGTAAAGGAGAAGTGAAGCTTTATGAGATTATCTGATTATAATACACCGCTATCGGGCATGTTAGCGGCTCAAATGGGGTTACAAACAACGAAACAAAACTTGTCTAACATTCATACACCGGGTTATGTGCGTCAAATGGTGAATTACGGATCTGTTGGAGCAAGCAATGGTCATACGCCAGAACAGAGAATTGGTTACGGTGTACAAACGCTAGGTGTTGACCGTATTACTGATGAGGTAAAGACGAAGCAGTTTAATGATCAATTATCTCAGCTCTCTTACTATAACTACATGAATTCGACTTTATCACGTGTAGAGTCTATGGTTGGAACGACAGGAAAGAATTCATTATCTAGTTTAATGGACGGTTTCTTTAATGCCTTTCGTGAAGTGGCGAAAAATCCAGAACAACCAAACTACTACGATACATTAATTTCTGAAACTGGGAAGTTCACAAGTCAAGTGAATCGTCTTGCGAAAAACTTAGATACAGTGGAGGCACAGACGGCAGAAGATATTGAAGCGCATGTTAATGAATTTAATCGTCTTGCTGCTAGTTTAGCAGAAGCGAATCATAAAATTGGACAAGCAGGTACACAAGTGCCAAATCAACTTTTAGACGAACGAGATCGCATCGTTACAGAGATGTCTAAGTATGCAAATATAGAAGTATCATATGAATCTATGAATCCTAATATCGCGAGTGTTAGAATGAATGGTATTTTAACAGTAAATGGACAAGATACATATCCACTTCAATTAAATAAAGAAAAAGACCCAATGTCAGTTGAGATTTACGGTTCAGAAATCAATGTAACTAGCGGAGCGATAAAATCAGCGATTGACACGAAAGCGAAGATAGTTGATTATAAAAAAAATCTTGAAGACTTAATGAGTTCGATGAAAAATCAAGTGAATACAGTGATGGGAAAAGATTTCTTCGTTGGAGATCATGCGAAAGATATGAAGTTAAATCCAGAATTCCAAAAAGATATTTCGAAAATGAAAATATCTGCTGAAACAGCAAATAAACTAGCAGCAGTTACAGAGGACGATTATAAAGAAGGTCTTTCTTATAAACAAGCATTAGATCAATTTATAGTTCGTGTTGCATCTGATAAAAGTGCAGTAAATGGTTATCAAAAAATTCATGGCGACTTACTAGAAGGTATTCAACAAGAAAAAATGAGCATTGAAGGTGTAAATATGGAAGAGGAAATGGTAAATTTAATGGCCTTCCAAAAATATTTCGTCGCAAACTCTAAAGCTATTACTACAATGAATGAAGTGTTTGATAGTCTATTTTCGATTATTCGATAAGTGATAATAATTGATTGGAAATATATAAGGAGGAGATAGAAATGAGAGTATCTACATTTCAAAATGCAAACTGGGCAAAGAATCAGTTAATGGATTTGAATGTGCAACAACAATACCATAGAAACCAAGTAACTTCAGGGAAGAAAAATCTTCTTATGAGTGAAGATCCACTAGCAGCGAGTAAATCATTTGCGATTCAACATTCATTGGCGAATATTGAACAAATGCAGAAAGATTTAGCTGACTCAAAAAATGTATTAACACAAACTGAAAATACTTTACAAGGTATTTTTAAATCTTTAACGAGAGCAGATCAATTAACGGTACAGGCATTAAATGAGCCAAATGGTGAAAAAGAATTGAAAGCCATTGGTGCAGAGATTGATCAAATTTTAAAACAAGTTGTATATTTAGCGAATACGAAAGAGCAAGGCCGTTATATTTTCGGTGGTGATAGTGCAGAGAATCCACCATTTACAGAAGATGGTACGTACCAGGGCGGAAAAAATGATGTGAACTGGCAATTAAATGATGGTTATGAATTAAAGGCATTTCGTAACGGAGAAGCATTATTATCACCGGTTATAAAAACGTTAAAACAGATGAGCGAAGCGATGCAAAAAGGTGACCAAAAAGCGTTACAACCGTTATTAGGAGAAAATAAGAAAAACTTAGATGGCATCATTAACCGTACAACTGAAGTTGGTTCAACAATGAACACAATGGAGACGTTTAAAACAATTTTAAGTGAGCAAAATTTAGCGCTTCAAGAAAACCGTAAAGAAATTGAGGATGTTGATTTAGCGGTCGCAATTTCTGACTTGGCATATATAAATGCAACGTATGAAGCGACGCTTAAAGCGGTTAGTACGATGAGTAAAACGAGTATTTTAGACTACATGTAATCTATAAGGAGTGAGAAAAATGGCAGGAACAACGATGACAGGTATTGGTGGTAGACAACAAATTTGGAACCTCGGAAATAATATGATCGATACTTCTAACTTCGTCGAATTAGAAATGAATGCTTTAGATATGAGAAAAACACCATATACGAAAGAAAAGAATGACCTTACAAATGATAAACTACTATATACAAGTTTAAAATCAGAATTTAGTTCTTTTACACAAACTTTTAAAAACTTAGCGGCTTTTAAAGGAAATGAGAAAAAAGTAACGACAACACAAGACGGTTATATTAATGTAAAAGCTGATGGTGGTGCGATTGCAGGAACTTTTAATATGACGATTACACAGCTTGCACAGCGTCATCAAATAGCTTCAAATGACATTAAAGATATAAATGCGAAGCTTCCTAAAGATGAAACATTAAAACTTGGTGGTAAAGAACTAAAAGTAACAACTGATATGACATATAAAGATTTAATTAATAAGATTAATGATGGAGATTATGGCGTATCAGCTTATACACTTGGAAATAAAATTTTCATGACCTCGAAAAAAGAAGGAACAGATGGAGTAATTAAGTTTGAGGGGAACACATCTACACTATTTCAAGATATTGGTTTAGCTAATGCGGATGGCGTAGCGCTTAATACAATCAATGAAGCACAAAATGCTAAATATAGTATTAATGGTATTACAGATGAAAGTTCTACGAATACAATTGAAGCTCTTCCAGGTGTGAAAATTGAATTATTAAAGGTAACTGAGCCGAAAGTAGAAGGAGCGCCAGATGCTGGTACAACAACAGATCCAAAAACAAAAGGTATAGATCTGAAATTTACAGTAAATGACTCAAACGTAACAGATGCATCGAATGTTATTAAAAAAATGGTAGCTGATTATAACAAAGCTGTTTCTACAGTAGATATCTTTGCTGGAAAAGGTGGAGCTTTCCAAGGTCAAGCTATTATGCAAAGTGTACGTCAAGCGATGAACAATGTCGTAACATTTTCTCAAGATGGTAATTATTTATTCACATTTGGTATTCAATTAAAGCAAGATGGAACGATGGAAGTTGATGACGAAAAGTTAACGAAAGCATTAAAAGAGAAGCCAGATGCAGCGAAGCAATTTTTCTTTAGTTCTAACGGTTTAGGAAAAATGATGGAAGAACCGCTTGATAAACTATTCGGTGATAAAGGTGTAGTCGGCGAGAGAGTAAAAAACATTGATTCACGTGTAAGTGATTTAGATAAAAAGATTAAAGATATTGAAACGCAAAACTTGCAAAAGCAAGATGAAATTGTGAAGAAGTATCAAAAGCTAGAAAGTACATTGGCGGCGCTTGATAGCCAACTAAAAACAATTAAAGCAATGACAAAACAAAAAAGTGATGATTAATGAAAGTTGAGGAAGTGATCGTATGCAAGCATGGCAACGTTATATGCAAAATGATATTATGACGAGTAATCCGATTAAAAATACAATTTTTATTTATGAAAGATGTATTGTAGAGTTTCGTAATTTAGAAGAACTTTTACATACTTTTAAACTACAAGAAGGGGACGCACTTCTTGAAAAATTAGAACGTATTTTTGAAGAACTAAAGCTGCAATTAAATCCTGAGATTACGAAAGATTTATATGATAGTCTATATGGTTTATATGACTGGATTAGCATTCAAATTCAAACGATGAAAGTAACGCGTGAAGCGAAAGATATTGATGCAATTGTGAAAGTGTTACAAGATTTAATAGACGGTTACCGCGGAGCACTTGAAAATGAACAATGATATTTATCGGACGTTTGTCAGCTGTTTTAATGAAATCGGTGAATTGCAAGTGTCAGACAGAGAGTTTGCTGAGAAGAGTGAGATGTTAAATCGCTGGATGATGACATTGGATGAAGAAACGCGTGCGCAAGTTGCAGCAGAAGTAAGCCCATTCATTATTAAGGCAGCTCAGCATATTCGAGATAAGCAAAAGATTTTGGAAGAAATGATTATGACAAATGATGGGCGAATGAAGGCTAATTCATTTTACGGTAAATATTAATAATAACGTCTGGAAGCAGATCCCCCTTTTAAAAGGGGATCTATTCCTTCGTTTACATAAAGAAATCCGCTGATTGAGGTTTCATTTTATGACTGTGATGAAAAAATAATAGTAATCTAAATAATAGAAAAATGGACTTTAGTTTGTAGTTTATATATTGAAATGTTCTATAGATTACTATGTGTATACAGTTTTTTTGCATTCTTTTTTATATTTTTGTATTTTTCTAAAGACAATAATGAAAAAATGGAATAAAATATGTAAGGGTACATAATAGTAAATATTTTAATAAACGCATATAAGAAAATAAATAATGAAGTGAAACTTCTATCAGTGGATCATTACGTTAGAAAAGGAAGGGTGTGGAATATGCCAGATTTAGTGAGTGATGTAAGCCATTATATGAATTATTTAGTGACGAAACGAAATACTGTTTCTAGTAATATTGCAAATGCGAATACACCTGGCTATAAAGCACAAGATGTAACATTTGCTGAGCAGATGAATAAAAGTAGTGCATTATATAAAAACAATGCGGCTGATTTAAAGAGCAATCCAGATTTATATCAAACGAATGAAATGCACTTGCCGACAGTAAATACGAAAAATACATATGCAAAGATTCAAACAAAATCAATGCAAACGAATAAAGACGGAAATAGTGTGGATGTAACGACAGAAATGCTAGATTTAATGAAAACAAATCAGTTATACGGTATTTCAGTTAACGCAATTAATACACAATATGCAATTAACCAAGCGGCACGCGGACGTTAAAAGTAGAAGGAGAGACAACGGATGTTTCAGGCAATTAATGCAAGTGGCTCAGGACTAACGACAGCGAGAAAGTGGATGGAAGTTACTTCTAACAATATTGTAAATGCAAATACGACGGCGGCTCCGGGGGCAGATTTATATGAGCGTCGTAGTGTGGTGCTAGAATCAAACAATAGTTTTGCAAGTATGCTAGATGGGGCTCCTACTAACGGAGTGAAGATAAAAAGTATTGAAGCAGACAAAACGGAAAATTTAGTGTATGATCCGACGCATCCGCACGCAAATGAAGAAGGATATGTACGTTATCCAAATATTGATGTAACTGCTGAAATGACGAATGTTATGGTTGCTCAAAAAATGTATGAAGCAAATACGAGTGTATTAAATGCAAATAAAAAAATGCTTGATAAAGATTTAGAAATCGGCCGAGGATAAGGGGGAAGATAGTAATATGAAAATCCAACCAATGTTAAATACACAACCATTTGGAGCAATTCAGTCAATTGGTGCATCGAAAACTTCTCAAACATCTGTAGTTGAGGGGAAAAAGTTTATTGATTTATTGGAAGATATGAATCAAACGCAAAACAATGCGCAAACAGCAGTATATGATTTACTAACTAAAGGGGTAGGAGAAACACATGACGTTTTAATTCAGCAAAAGAAAGCTGAGTCTCAAATGAAAACGGCTGCTCTCGTACGTGATAATCTTATTGAAAATTATAAGTCACTAATTAATATGCAAATTTAGGAAAGTGGACGGGTGTGTTTAAATGGAAAAGATGAAAAATGTTATCCAATCGTTAAAAACGTGGCATAAGTTAGTAATTGGTGCTGCGCTTTTAGCGATTGTAACAGGAGCACTTTTATACTTCACCTTGCCAGATAAATATGTTGTTGTATATCAAAATTTAAATGATACAGATAAACAAGAGATTACAGCAGAATTATCGAAGTTAGGTGTCGATTATCAATTAGCGGCCGATGGTTCGATTCGTGTGCAAAAGAATGATGCTCCATGGGTTCGAAAAGAAATGAATGGGATGGGCTTACCGTTTAATTCTAAAAGCGGTGAGGAAATTTTATTAGAAAGCTCGCTCGGTTCAAGTGAGCAAGATAAAAAAATGAAGCAAATTGTCGGTACGAAGAAGCAATTGGAGCAAGATATTGTAAGAAACTTTGCGACAGTTGAAACGGCAAATGTTCAAATTACATTGCCTGAAAAAGAGACAATTTTTGATGAAGAAAAAGCAAAAGGAACAGCGGCGATTACGGTTGGAGTGAAGCGTGGCCAATTGTTAACAGCTGATCAAGTTGCAGGTATACAGCAAATGATTAGTGCAGCAGTTCCTGGCGTGAAGGCAGAAGAAGTAAGCGTTATTGATAGTAAAAAAGGTGTTATCTCAAAAGGGACAGATGAAGCACATTCTAGTAGTTCTTCTTCTTATGAGAAAGAAGTAGAGATGCAGCATCAACTTGAAGGTAAATTAAAGCAAGATATTGATGCAACGTTAATGACGATGTTTAAACCGAATGAATATAAAGTGAATACGAAAGTATCTGTAAACTACGATGAAGTTACACGTCAGTCAGAAAAGTATGGTGATAAAGGTGTACTTCGTAGTAAACAAGAGCAAGAGGAAAGCTCTACTGCGCAAGAAGGGGCAGATACGAAGCAAGGTGCTGGTATTACAGCGAACGGTGAAGTGCCAAACTACGGTACGAACAATAATCAAAATGGTAAAGTTGTCTATGATAATAAAAATGGTAACAAAATCGAAAACTATGAAATAGATAAAACAGTTGAAACAATTAAGAAACACCCAGAATTAACGAAAACAAATGTTGTTGTATGGGTAGATAATGATACGTTAGTAAAACGTAGAATGGATATGACAACTTTTAAAGAAGCAATCGGAACAGCGGCAGGACTTCAAGCTGATCCGAACGGTAACTTTATAAATGGTCAAGTTAACGTTGTAACTGTTCAGTTCGATCAGCCGAAAGCCGAAAAAGAGAAAGAGCCAGAAAAAAGTGGTATGAACTGGTGGTTATTCGGTGGAATTACAGCTGGCTTATTAGCAATCGGTGGTCTAGTATGGTTCTTATTAGCAAGACGTAAGAGAAAGAAAGAAGAAGAGGAATATGAAGAATACTTAGCAGAAGACGAAATTGCTGCAAGTAATGAAAGTATCTTGGAAATTCCTGAAGAAAAAATAGTGCCAGAGCCAAAACCTGAACCAGAAGAACCGAAAGAACCAACGTTAGATGAACAAGTGCAGGATGCTACGAAAGAACATGTAGAAGGAACTGCAAAAGTAATTAAAAAATGGTTAAACGGACAGTAAGGGAGGAACAACGATGTTAGATGAAATCTCCTCCAAAGAAAAAGCTGCCATCCTTATTCGTACATTAGAAGAAGGGGTGGCAGCAAAAGTCATTGAATATATGACAGCTGAGGAAAAAGAAGTATTACTTCGTGAAATCGCAAAGTTTCGTGTATACAAACCAGAAACGTTAGAAAATGTACTAGGAGAGTTCTTATATGAACTAAATGTAAAAGAATTGAACTTAGTCACTCCAGATAAAGAATACATTCGTCGCATATTTAAAAACATGCCAGAAGACGAACTGGAAAAATTATTGGAAGACCTTTGGTATAACAAAGATAATCCATTTGAATTCTTAAATTCACTTACAGATTTAGAGCCACTTCTTACAGTGCTTAATGATGAATCACCACAAACAATTGCAATTATCGCTTCTTATATTAAACCGCAACTTGCGTCTCAATTAATTGAGAGATTGCCAGATCATAAACGAGTAGAGACGGTAATGGGTATTGCGAAGTTAGAACAAGTTGATGGTGAATTAATTAATCAAATTGGTGAGTTGTTAAAATCGAAATTAAATAATATGGCATTCAGTGCAATTAATAAAACTGATGGCTTGAAAACAATCGTAAACATTTTAAATAATGTTTCACGTGGTGTTGAAAAAACAGTCTTCCAAAAGCTGGATGAAGTCGATTATGAGTTATCTGAGAAAATTAAAGAAAATATGTTTGTCTTTGAAGACTTACTTGGTCTTGAAGATCTTGCGCTTCGCCGTGTATTAGAAGAAATTACAGATAACGGTGTTCTTGCGAAAGCACTTAAAATTGCAAAAGAAGAAATTAAAGAGAAATTATTTACATGTATGTCTTCAAACCGTAAAGAGATGATTCTAGAAGAATTAGATGGCTTAGGACCGCTTAAGATGACGGATGCTGAAAAAGCGCAGCAAACGATCACTGGTACAGTGAAAAAGCTAGAAAAAGAAGGAAGAATTATCGTTCAAAGAGGTGAAGAGGATGTCCTTATTTAAAAACAGAATTCCGAAGAATTCTGTTTCTTTTTCTGAAGAAACGTATGAATTACAATTTCCAAAACCAGCTTCAGTTCAAATAGAAGAGGAAGAATTACAAGCTGATCATGCAGAACTTCGCGCCCAGCAAGAGTCATTACATATCGAAATGAATCAGCTAAGGCAAGAGCAACAAATGCTAGAACGAGAGCGGCAGCAGTTATTACAAGATAAAGAACAATTTCAAATGCATATTCATGAACAAATGGAACAGATGGAAGCAGCGCGTGTGCAGTTTCAAAAAGAACAACAAGAAACAGCATATGAATGGACAGAGTTATTATGGGATCAATCTTTTCATCTAGCAGAAAAAATCGTGAATCAAGCGGTAGATTCACGATCGCTTGATGTGTTACCTATTTTAACTGGCATCGTGCAAACATTGCCAACTTCGTTTGAAAAATTAATCATTACAGTACATCCAGAAACGTTTGAACGTATTCAAGAAGAGAAGGAGAATACGAAAGAATATTGGTTACTACAATTAGTAGAATGGAAATATGATTTCTCCCTGCAGTTTGGTGAATTTGTTCTGGAAGAAGAGAAAGAGTTCTTTGAATTTAAATTTGCACCTATATTTGCGAAACTTCGTCAGAAATGGGAAGAAGAGAAGTTATTTGAGGAGCAAAATGTATGAGCCGCCTGTTAATGAATGAGAACGAAAAATGGAATAAGTTCATTGAAACACCGCTGTATACGAAAGTAGGCAAAGTTCATAGTGTACAAGAACAGTTTTTCGTAGCAAAAGGGCCGAAAGCGAAGATCGGAGATGTTTGCTTCGTTGGAGAACATAACGTCTTATGTGAGGTGATTGCCATTGAAAAAGAAAATAATATGCTACTTCCATTTGAACAGACAGAAAAAGTATGTTATGGAGGTTCAGTGACATTAGTTTCAGAAGATGTTGTTGTACCACGTGGTAATCACTTGCTCGGAAAGGTGTTAAGTGCAAATGGTGAAGTGTTAAATGAGGAAGCTGAAAACATTCCATTACAGAAAATTAAACTAGATGCACCGCCTATACATGCATTTGAACGTGAAGAGATTACCGATGTATTTGAAACAGGAATAAAATCAATTGATTCTATGCTAACAATTGGTATCGGTCAAAAGATTGGTATTTTTGCTGGGTCAGGTGTTGGTAAATCTACTTTACTTGGAATGATAGCAAAAAATGCAAAAGCTGATATAAACGTTATTAGTTTAGTAGGAGAACGTGGTCGGGAAGTAAAAGACTTTATTCGAAAAGAGTTAGGCGAGGAAGGGATGCGAAAAAGCGTCGTTGTTGTAGCAACGTCAGATGAAAGTCACCTTATGCAACTTCGTGCCGCGAAACTCGCAACGTCTATTGCTGAATACTTCCGTGATCAAGGCAATAACGTATTACTTATGATGGACTCTGTTACTCGTTTCGCCGATGCACGAAGAAGTGTTGATATTGCTGTTAAAGAGTTACCGATTGGTGGTAAAACACTGTTAATGGAAAGTTATATGAAGAAGCTGTTAGAGCGGTCTGGGAAAACACAAAAGGGATCTATAACAGGTATTTATACGGTGCTTGTTGATGGGGACGATTTAAATGGTCCCGTACCAGATTTAGCACGTGGTATTTTAGATGGACATATTGTATTAAAGCGTGAGCTTGCAACGCTTAGTCATTATCCTGCAATTTCAGTATTAGATTCAGTAAGTAGGATTATGGAAGAAATTGTTTCGCCACATCATTGGCAACTTGCAAATGAAATGAGAAAAATTTTATCAATTTATAAAGAAAATGAATTGTATTTTAAGTTAGGAACGATTCAAGAAAATGAAGAAAATGCTTATATTTTTGAATGTAAAAATAAAGTAGAAGGCATAAATACATTTTTAAAGCAAGGTCGATCGGATAGTTTCCAATTTGATGATATCGTTGAAGCGATACACCATATAGTATAAGGCCTCTGCCGAAGAGGTCTTATTTTTTTGTTTTTTAATATTTCACAGATTTTTTTGGAAAAAAACTATATAATAGAAAAAGAGAACGTTATAATAGGAAGGGGCTATGAAAACAGGTGGATAAACAGCAGTACGACACAATAAAATTGCAAATAAATCAAGAAAAAGAACATATTTTAAAAGAAGTGTATGAATTAACAGCTGAAAAAAGAAAAATAGAACAAAAAAAAGAATATGATTTATATGTTGTGAAATCGCGTAGTAAAGTCGTACAAACTGGGCAACGTATTATGGCGGGCATGCTTTCTTCACATACGTTTTCACCTGAAAGAATAGAAGAATGGAATCGAAAAATAAAAAAAACGGAAGGTTTTATTCAAAAAAATGAAAGCCTTTTAGAGCAAGTAAAAGAAAAAGAACGTGTCATTGATGAGATGTATCAAGAAAATTGTAAAAAGCTTGCGAAAGCACAAGAAAAGCTGGAAGAAAAAATGCTTCTGGATTTGAAAATGTGTATGAATGGATGAGGTGAATGTAGTGATACAGTCTGTATTACCGGTGCAACAAAGTTTACCTCCGCAAAAAGAAAAAGGGCTAGAAGTACAATCAAAAAATGAAGATTCTTCATTCGATCGTACGATGAGAATGGAAAATAAAAAACAGCCGCAAACGGAGAAAACGAAACGAGAAGAAGCACCAACAGAAGAGAAAAAAGATTATATTCTTTCTAAAAAATCGGTAACGAAAGAAGAACCAAATGTAAAGAAAGAAGAAAAAAAAGAGACAGAACAGTTGTTATTAGCTGTATCTGAGCAAATGGTTGCAATTGAGCAATTACATGTGCAGCCGGAATTGTTATATCAATACATACAAAAAATACAAGAGCTATATAAAGAATATGGCAATATTAAACTTAATGAATTACCTGCAGCTGAATTACAACAATTACAAGAACTTCTTTCAAATATGAATATCAAAAATGCTATATGTTTAGAAGATACAATGCAAATGGTATTAGACAAAATGAAGATGCCAGAGCAAACGATGCAAGCATTGAAAGTTGTAGAAACAGAAACTTGTAATATTGCAAAGGAACAAGAAGAGTCTAAAGAGGTAGATCTTCCGAAACTTGAGAGCGATGATGCAAAGGTAGAGTTGCCAGAGGTTGATGCATTAAATGATTCGAGCTCTGCAGGTGCAGAGTTATTAAATAAAACGACGAGTACCGAACAAATAGGGAAATCAAATAGTGGTGCTGAGAAAGTTTCATTACCTGACTTAGGAAAGAAAATGGAAGCGCAAGTAGAAGCGCTGCAAAAATTTGTAGTGAAACAAGAACGTGTTTTATTCCAGTTAAATCCAGAAAAACTTGGTACATTAACAGTGTTTATGAAAAAACACGGAGATCAAATTGACGTTCACGTAGAAATGGAAAAACACGATGCGAAAAAACGTGTTGAAATCATTTTTGATGAATTGAAATTAAAGTTAAAAGAAAAAGAAATCAATATTCAAATTAGCTATTCAGATAAAGATGAAAATCGAAAAGAACAGCGAGAACAAGAGCAAAGGCAAAAACAGAAATTAGCAAATACAAATCATGAAAAACAACAATCAACAGAATTTGCGGGATTATTGGAGGAATAAAGAGTGCCAACAGTTGGATTAAATACAACGAGTACAAATCATATTCCGTTACAAGCAGGAGCGCAAAAAAGTAATGTACCTGTTAATGGTGTACAATCGCCAGTGCAACAAAGTAATGGAGTTTCGGCAGGAGCGCAAAAGACTCCTGGGGTAATGGGGAAAGATGATTTCTTAAAATTGTTTTTATCAAGTTTCCAACATCAAGATCCATTTAATGCGATGGATATGAATCAAATGATGAATCAGACAGCACAGTTATCTCTTATGGAACAAGTACAGAATATGACGAAAGCAGTAGATAAGCTACAATCAACGATGTATTCAACAGCACTTGATGGTGGAATGAAGTTTTTAGGTAAATACGTAAGAGGTGTTGACGGTGACGGAAACAAAGTAACCGGTCAAGTAGAAACGGTTCGCCTTGCGGAAAATAACGATGTACAGCTCGTTATTAATAATAAGGTTGTATCTCTTCGTTTCGTTGAGAGAGTGTCTGATAAACCGATTGGGGAAACGAACCCAGAAGACGCAAAGAAAGACGATCAAAAAGTAACTGAAGAAGTAAAAACTACAAATTCATAAGGAGTGTCCATACGTTATGATTAAAGCGTTATATACAAGTATTACAGGGATGAATGCAACACAAAATGCATTAAGTGTAACTTCAAATAATATTGCCAATGCACAAACAGTAGGTTATAAAAAACAAAAAGCAATGTTTGATGATTTACTATATAACAATTCGATTGGTGCAAAAGGTGACGGTAAATACGCAGGAACGAATCCGAAAAGTATTGGTAACGGTGTGAAAATGAGTGGTACTGTTACGGATTATAGTGATGGTACAATTACGTTAACAGGTGGCAAAACACAAGCCGCAATGGAAGGTAATGGTTTCTTCGTTGTAGGTGATTCAAAAGGCGGAAATATGGAATTTACTCGTAAAGGTACGTTTGGGATATCTTCAGATTACTATATTACGAATACTGAAGGTCAATACGTATTTGCATACCCTGCAAATGAGGCAACTGGTGAAGTTGATTTATCTGGAATTCCAGGACCGTTGCAAATTCCAATGGGAACAGCAATTGGTGGTATTCGAACATCGAAAGGGACAATTAAAGGCAATATTCCAACTGGTGAAAAACAAATTACACAAGATTTACCTGTATATGATAATGCGGGAAATACATGGACAATGCGTGTAGAGTTTAAACAAACGAGTGAACATAATTATACATATAAAGTACAAATGCGTAATGACTCGAAAAAAGAAACAGAGTTTAAGGATGTTCCAGGTGCAGGTGGTAATATGACATTTGATGCTGTTGGAAATCCAAATCCGAAAGAGCAAGGGGCCAATATTCCATTTGATGGCGGCTCTATAAAATTAGACTTAAGTCATTTAACAAACCATCCAACAGATAAAACATTATCAGTAACAGACGTAGATGGTAGAGCTGCAGCGACGGTTAAAGATTGCTTCATTGCTGACGGTGGATATGTGATGGTAAAATATTCTGATGGAAGTATGAAATCTGCAGGTCAATTAGCTGTTGCGATGTTCCCGAACGAAGGCGGACTAATGAAAACAGGTAATGGTAACTATACAGCGACGAATACAACAGGTATTTTAGCTCTTGGTGCATCTGGTCAAAACGGTGCGGGTAAAGTGCGTGGTGGTGCACAAGAAGGTGCAAACGTAGATTTATCTGTAGAATTCGTTGACTTAATGTTATATCAACGCGGATTCCAAGGAAATGCGAAAGTTATTAAAGTTTCAGATGAAGTATTAAATGAAGTTGTAAACTTAATTCGATAATATATCGTAAAGAAAAAATGTAATGGAGTAGAAAGGGTTTTTTATTCGTATGACAAGACAAGAGCGAATTTTACAATTGCCTTTTTTCGAAAATAAACGTGAACTTGCCGAGCAAGTATTAAAAATAGAACGAGAAGAGCATGTATATTTACCAGATCAATTTGAAATTAAGCAAGTGCCTCCGTATTCATTTGGCGAAAAACAAGCAATCATTGGCCGTATCCATGAGTTTTATTTCATAAGTGTTGGTAGCGATAGCGTTTGGAAGTATCAACTGTTTAAGGATGAGATGAAGTGTCGTGAGTTTTTTGTTATGTTGCCAAATATTACGGATCAGCAGATAGCGTTTTGGTTTAATAACATAGAGTTATTGAAAGGTTCTTAAAAGCACTTTTTAGGTTTTGAGAGAGGACCTGGCGATGTTTTGGAGCGGTTAGTGCCTAATAGAGTCCCGACCGATGTGTAAGACCAGAGATATGTAGCGTTACTAGAGTAGTGTGGTAGTGTAAGAAGTGGTAATATAAAATAGTTTTAAGTTAATTTAAGGTAGTTGTAGTATACAATTAGACTGAATTTCTATAAAAGGAGAGGTGAGGAGGATGGCGCAAAATAAGTATCGCGTTACATTCATTTCGCCGAGTGAGGTTGAGCAGCGGACTGTAATGGCGGCGAATAGTTTGCCAGATTTAATTCGTAAAGTAGAAAGTATTATCGCAGATCCAAACGGTTATTTTGTAAATGATAAAAAAAATAATTGCTATTTTAAAGTGATTAAAGAAAATGTTACGTTTATTCAATATGAGTTACTATTTTCGGATAAGGAAATTCATATTGAAAAATTAAAACATATAGCACCGGTGGTATTAAAACGATTATTCGAAGAAATAAATGACCCGGAATTATATGCACTTGCGCTACTTGATGTTGATATAGCAACGAAAGAATATGTGCTAGCAGAAATGAATTCTGAGCTGAGAATAAGAGTAGAGACCGAGCTTTCGAAAAAATGGGAAGCAATGCCGACGGAAGTTGTAGGAGCACAAGAAGTGTTATTAGAGGCACTTGCTTCGTTTATACAAGATTAATTGTTTTTTATAAAATGAATCGTTCGACTATCTATATTTTTTATATAGGTAGTTGACTTTTTCGCTTTTATAAAGCTTAATAATTAGATATACGGAATTAATGGAAGGGGAGCGACACCTTTATGTCACAAGCACAAAGTATTTTATTAGAAAGCGGAACAAATGAATTAGAGATTGTTACGTACACTGTTGGTGAAAACCTATTTAGTATTAATGTAATGAAAGTACGTGAAATCATTAATCCATTCCCTGTTACAACTGTGCCAGAATCTCATCATGCAGTTGAAGGTGTTGTTCAAGTACGTGGTGAAATTTTACCTGTTATTAACTTAGCAATGGCTCTTAATTTAAAGTCAACAAAGCCACTTGATCAAACGAAATTTATCATCTCAGAATTAAACCAAATGAAAGTTATTTTCCGCGTTGATGAAGTGCATCGTATTCAACGTATTTCGTGGGAACAAATTGATGAACCAGCTTCATTATCTATGGGACTAGAAGAAACGACATCTGGTATTGTAAAACTAGATGGCAAAATCATCTTACTATTAGATTATGAAAAAATTGTATGTGAAATTAGCGGCACTGGTTATGACAATAAATCAATTGCAGGGTTAGAACAAAAAACAGATCGAGCTGAAAAAGTAATTTATATTGCAGAAGATTCAGCGATGCTTCGCCAAATATTAGAAGAAACATTATCATCAGCTGGATATACAAAAATGAACTTCTTCAGCAATGGTGCAGAAGCGTTAGCGCAAATTGAAAAATTAGCGAAAGAGCAAGGCGAAAAAATGTTTGAACATATTCACCTGCTAATTACGGATATTGAAATGCCAAAAATGGATGGACATCATTTAACAAAAGTAGTTAAGGATAGTGAAGTAATGAATCGTTTACCAGTCATTATTTTCTCTTCATTAATTACAAATGAATTATTCCATAAAGGTGAAGCTGTAGGAGCAAATGCTCAAGTAAGTAAGCCAGATATTCAAGAGCTAATTGGTTTAGTTGATAAGTTAGTGCTTTAAAAGCTTCTTTTTAGCCAGAATAGAAGCTCTAGCTAAGTGTTGAGCGGTCAGTGCTTAATAGAGCCCTATGCGATGTTGAGACCAGAGATATGGAGTGGTTATAGGTAAGTAGAAGAGCTGGCGTATAACATTTTTCTATTTAGTAGGAATAGGGGAAACTACTTATGTAAGGAAGTTTTCAGTGATTAATAGAGTCTCATGCGATGTGAGTTCAGAGGTATGAAGTAGTTTTAGGTAAGAAGAAGTGAGACTTCGATTGAGGATTTGAAGATTGGGTTTATAACTCTATTCTGTTAGAGAGAGGAAGGAATTAGCCATATGTATCATTGGCTAATTCCTTTTTAGTATTCTATACTCTAACCGGACAGAAAAATGAAAGGTTTCTGAGATGTTTGGCGCTGTATGTATGAAAAAATCTTCAAATAAAGATTTTTGATTTGAAAATATAAGCAAACGTATTTTCGATGGTTATTTTAGTAATATTTCGTGGTAACGCAAATTTTTTCGGTGAAAAAATATTCAAAATACCATATAATATAATTAAATGTAATTAATATGCAATTTTACATATTAATAAAAAAACATTTTCCAAATTTTTATACTTTCTATACATTTTTGTATGTTAATTATTTGACAGATAATTTCGAACTGTTATAATATGGATATGTAAAAATTGCTATTTTCTTAAAAGACATGGGAGTCAGATGAGAATTGTGAAAGGATGAGGGGGAGTGGCACAGATTATGTATCACCACACAGCAATTAATGTATTAGATCTTTTACAAAACATGTCAAATAATAAAATGAACGATATGCAACTAGAGGTGGAATTTAAAAAAATAGAAAAAGAATTCCAAGTAAAGTATGAAGAATTAGTTGATTTACATAATAGAATGGTATTATTTCAAATAGATATAGAAAAAAATGGCGGGATGCGAGCGTACGAAAAATCAGCAATTACATGGCTGAAATCTGAACTAGAGCTACTGTATGAAGTGTATCAATTTTGTCAACGTCACGGTTTAAACATTTTAAATATTTCAAAATACGTAAGTAAAAATGAACTAAATCTTTTTCCAAAAACAGAAAGTCAATTGCAAAATACGTATTATAAATTGAAAAAACGTGAAATACCGTTTGAAAATATTGAAAAACAAAAACCAGGACGAAAGAGAAAATATATACCTGTAAAAGAGACAATCGTTGCAAGAAAACAAGAAAACGAGTACGAATTAAAAGAAGAAATCCAGCATAAAGAGGATGAAAAAAATCTTGTAACAGTTATATCTGGTATCGTTGATAACTTTGAAACAATTAATCAGTGTAGTGAAAGGAAAGAAGACGAACTACATCAGTTTATGGAAGGTATTTATAAGCTTTCTAGCATGGCAGCAGGGCGTTCTAGGGAAGCGAAGAATACACGTAGCCTAGAAGGTGAATTGCAGTCGTTACAACTAGAAAATGAAAGGTTAAAACGAGAGAAAGAAGAGCTTGTACAAGATATTAAGGGCATGACGCAGCTTTTAATTCATTTCATTACAAGTTCTGATATCGATCAAATTCGTAAATTACCAACTTTCGTACAAGATTGTAAAATGGAATTACATAAACTAGGGCTATATAATGCACAAGACGGTAAAATGAAAATTATGGTTGATCGTAGTGGACAAGTTATGACGGTAACACAGTAAAAAAATTTGGGTACAAAATAAAAGGGAAATACATAGTTTATATGTATTTCCCTTTTGTTTTGTATGGAATCGTTCCAAAGATGGAAAATGAACTTTTACGATTGTAGTAGTTTAGAAACCATTTGCGGAATTTGATTTGCTTGTGAAACCATACTAAGCGCAACTTCAGTTAATAATTTAAACTTTAAAAAATCACTCATTTCCTGCGCCATATCTGCATCTTCAATTCGAGATGCAGCATCTGTTAACGCCATACTTTGGCTATTTAAATTTTCAATATTGAACTGTAAACGATTTATCATAGAGCCAAGGTCGGCACGGTGAAGTAATACATTTTGTAAAGCCTCTTCAATTTTAAGAATTGCCGCTCTTGCTTCTTGTTCTGTTGAAATCTTGATGTCATGTTGTGTAGGGGAAGGGGGAATATGTTTCGTCATATTTATTGTATGACCGATATCGTCTAATGTAACAGGGCGGTTTTGACCGTCATACGGATAAATCATTAAATTCAGTCGTCTCGCCAATATAGCCAATTTGTTCTGTTAAAGACTGAAACTCTTTATTCAGCGAATGACGGTTTTTATTTGAATTTGTACCGTTCGCAGATTGAACGGCTAAATCACGCATACGCTGTAAAATATTCGTCACAGTTTGAAGGGCAGCTTCTGCCGTGCGAAGCATCGATATCGCATCCTCATTATTACGAATCGCCACACGCATACCACTCGCTCTCGCATGCATACGAGTCACAATTGCAATATTAGCGGGATTATCCGAAGCGTTGTTCAACTTCGTACCAGTCGCCAAATGCTCCACTGCAACATTCATATGCCTCTCATTCTCATACAACGACTGCCTAGCATTCATACTTAAAACATTCGTACCAATACCCATAATAGACACCCCTTATAGATTGATATAGTTAGTGTTCTAAAGTTAATAAAAGGTCATGAAAAGATAAAAAGGCTTATGCTTATTTGCTATTTGTGTTTTAGCATAAGAGGGGATCAAGATAAGCACTAACCGCTTCTATGCACCGCAGATGCTCTCTTCCGTCAAAAAAAGGAAGTTTTTATAAAAAATAAACCTCTCCGCAAGCAGAGAGGTTTATTCAGGAAACTAACTCAAATGGTTTATTGTAATAATTTAGAAACCATTTGTGGAGTTTGGTTTGCTTGAGAAAGCATGCTGATTCCAGCTTCGTTCAAGATTTTGAACTTAGTCATTTCAGACATTTCTTTCGCCATGTCAGCGTCTTCGATTTGAGAAGCAGCTGAAGCCATAGAAGAAGATTGGCTCTTCAGGTTGTTTACGTTAAAGTCTAAACGGTTTAATGTAGCACCTAGAGTTGCACGGTTAGAAGCGATTGTATCTAATGCAGCATCAATAGATTTGATAGCTCCAGAAGCGTTTTGTACACCTTTTGTAATATCATGTGCTGTTTTAGTTAGAGTAAAAGCAGTTCCGATCTCTTGTGCAGTAGTTAAAGATTTACCACCTTCATATGCATCAATTTTACCTTGAACTGTTTTAATATCACTGTCACTCATAAGATTCTTAACGTTATCAAACGCGCTTTTAAATTCGTTAACTGCTGCTAAGATTTGATCATCTGTTGAAGCAGGAACCGCTGCGGGAGTACCACCAGTACCTGCTGGAGTGCCTGCTGTTAATTTAGCTAAACCAGCTTGAGCTTTTTCAAAAGCTTCGATTTCAGGTTTAGCAGCTGCAATATCTGCCGCTGAGATGTTAATAGTTTTAGTTTCAGTCGTACTTACTCCAGAAATAGATAAGTTGTCAATTTTTAATGAACCAGTAGAAGCATTAGCTAAATTAATGTCGATTTGTTTACCTGTATCGGCAGAATCTAATGTTTGGATAGCGATAGATTTATTGCTACCATCTAACAACTTCTTGTCATTAAATTCAGTATTTTTAGAGATATAATCGATTTGATTTTTTAAGGCAGAAAATTCTTTATCTAATGCTTTTTGGTTATCGCCAGTGTTAGTACCATTTGCAGATTGGTTTGCAAGGTCACGCATACGAAGTAAGATGTTAGATACAGAGTTTAAAGCTGAGTCAGCTGTACGGATTAAAGACATGCCGTCTTGTGTGTTGTTAGCTGCAACACCTAATCCGCTTTCACGTGCACGCATACGAGTTGCGATTGCAAGACCTGCTGCATCGTCAGAAGCGTTGTTGATACGTTTACCGCTTGATAAACGGTCCATAGCGTTGCTCATTTTAGCTTGGTTTTGGCGCATGTACTCTTGAGTACGCATGCTGTTAATGTTTGTATTAATTCTCATGTTAAGAAACCCCCATTTTTTTATATTGACTTTTCTGCAAATTGAAAAACGGTAATATGCGAAAAAATCAATTTCGAGATTTATTGTAATCCTTGCTACAACGGGTGTCAACTAAAAATTCGAATTAATAAATATAAAAAAATAACAGTTTAACAATATATTCATTTTTTTATTACATAATTATTAAAAGGATTATTGCAAACTTTAAAAAAAAACTCTAATATTAGATTATCTTTGTTTACCGAAAAGGTGATATTATGATAGTTGGAAATATAGTAAAAGAAGTGCTTGCATATAAAAAAGGACAAATTCAGCAAAAGCTAAGTAGTCCACAAGCATTCGTTAGTAGTCGTTTTCAAGAGAAGTTGCAGAGTGAGCCTGCGAAGGAGACGAAAGAAACTACGCAGCCGGCAAAAGTAGAAGATATGAGTCAGCCGGTACAATCTACGAAAATAGAAGCGGTTGTTAATAAGCCGGTAGAAACTATTAATAAAGTAGAGGAAGCGAGTAAGTCTGAAGAAAAGGCTGAAACGAAGAAAGCAGATGAAGTGCAAGTTGCGCAAAAAGAGTTTGAACGACGTTTCCCAGAAACGAAAAATGAGGCCGCTGATACGTGGGGATTAACGAAGAAGTATAATATTCAAAAAATACGTTCTTCCAATGAAGGGAAGTATGAGGATATTATTGATCGCGTAAGTCGTACATACGGAATTCCGAAAACGTTAATTCAAAAAATGATTGAAGTAGAGTCTAATTTTAATCCGAAAACGGTGTCACATGCAGGTGCGATGGGTCTTATGCAGCTTATGCCAGCGAATGTGAAGGAGATGGGTGTGAAGAATCCCTTTTCACCAGCTGAAAGTATTGAAGGTGGCGTGAAAGAGTTAAGCGGTTATTTAAAGAAAAATAACGGCGACTTAGTATTGGCACTTGCTTCTTACAATGCTGGTCCTGGTAATGTGAGAAAGTACGGAGGCGTACCGCCATTTAAAGAAACGCAAGGATATATTAAAAAAATATTAAATATCGACGTTTCAAAATAAGAAGTTTCATATATAGAGAGAACATGAAATTTTCGTGAACATGATATGGGAGTTGGCTAGATTTGAAATTACAAGATGATATTCCGTTAACAATTTATTTTGAAATCGGAAATACGAAAAAGAAAATTGAAGATCTGCTTCATATTACGAAAGGTACATTGTATCGTCTTGAAAATTCAACGAAAAATACGGTGCGTCTTATGCTTGAGAATGAAGAGATTGGAACCGGAAAGATTTTGACGAAGAATGGAAAGATGTACGTTGAAATCGTTGAATTGAAAAGGTAGGGAAGGGGATTGTCATGAGTGGCGAAAAATTAAGCCAAGAGCAAATTGATGCCCTGCTGAAGGCGGTAAATGAAGGCGAGGAAATGCCAGCTTTCGCACAAGAAGCAGGAAAGCAAGAGAAATTTCAAGAGTATGATTTTAATAGACCAGAGAAGTTCGGTGTTGAGCATTTACGTAGTTTGCAAGCGATTGCTTCTACGTTTGGAAAACAGACGTCACAGACGTTATCAGCGCGTATGCGTATTCCAATTGAACTAGAGCCTTCGACAGTTGAGCAAGTTCCATTTACGAGTGAGTATGTGGAGAAAATGCCGAAAGATTATTATTTATATTGCGTGATTGATCTCGGTTTACCAGAGCTTGGAGAAATTGTTATTGAGATTGATTTAGCATTCGTTATTTATATTCATGAATGTTGGCTTGGCGGAGATAGTAAGCGTAACTTTACGATGCGTAGACCGTTAACAGCATTTGAGTTTTTAACGCTTGATAATATATTCTTGCTTCTTTGTAAAAATTTAGAGCAATCATTTGAAAGTGTTGTTGCGATTGAACCAAAATTTGTAACGACGGAAACAGATCCGAATGCATTAAAGATTACGACAGCGAGCGATATCATTTCATTACTTAACGTAAATATGAAAACAGATTTTTGGAATACGACGGTGCGTATCGGGATTCCGTTCTTATCTGTTGAAGAAATTATGGATAAGTTAACGTCTGAAAATATTGTCGAACATTCTTCGGACAAACGTAGGAAGTATACGTCTGAAGTGGAAGTGAAAGTAAATCAAGTGTACAAACCTGTTCACGTTGCGATTGGTGAGCAGAAAATGACAATGAGTGAGATTGAACAAATTGAAGAAGGCGATATTATTCCGCTTCATACGAAAGTTTCGGATGAATTACTTGGTTATGTAGATGGAAAGCATAAATTTAATTGTTTTATTGGAAAAGATGGAACGCGTAAGGCGCTCCTATTTAAAAGTTTTGTAGAGTAGGAGGATCCATATGAAGCATGAAGTATCTCCTGTGTCATTAATGGGATTAGAAGATTTTGCAGGAAAGCGAAATGAAGCAGGTAAAGCACATATTGATACTGTTTCAGATATTTCGATTGAACTTGGTGTAAAGCTTGGAAAGTCATCTATTACGCTCGGTGATGTAAAGCAGTTAAAAGTTGGCGATGTTCTGGAAGTAGAGAAAAACTTAGGACATAAAGTAGATGTGTATTTAAGTAATATGAAAGTCGGCATCGGTGAAGCAATTGTAATGGACGAGAAATTCGGTATTATCATTTCTGAAATTGAAGCTGATAAGAAACAAGCGGCGCTTATGAAAGCGCAAAGTCAAATGCAAGATAAAGAGTAGAGGAGGAGTCATATGTCGTATATGACGACCTTATTTCAAGTCGTTTTACTGTTTGGTGCGCTCGGTTACGGTGCATATTATATGACGAAAAAGACGCGCAAACAGCAGTTTTTTAAGCAGGGTGAAAATGGCCATATTCAAGTAAAAGACGGCGTGTATTTAAATCATCAAACGAGTGCCTTTTTATTTGAAGTGGACGGAAAGCAAGTGTTCACTGTTATTAGTAATAACGGTGTGCAGTCTGTGCAATTAACCGGAACAGGAAATCAGTTTCAACAAGCACTAGAAGACGCGGTGAAGACTGAAACGAAAAAAGTAGAGGATCCATCATGAGAATAAAGAAACAGTTATCATTATTAGCCGTTATTTTCGTATTTTCTATCGTTTTTTCAATTATTTTTGTAAATCCAGCGTATGCGGCCCCGAACGGTTTTATTAATTTCGAAAATGGAAAAGAGTTTACGAGTAATTCAAGTGTACAACTATTTGCGCTCGTTACCCTTTTATCATTATCTTCTTCTATCGTTCTATTATTTACACATTTTACTTATTTTATGATCGTTCTTGGGATTACACGTCAAGGACTTGGGGTAATGAATTTACCACCAAACCAAGTGCTTGTTGGACTTGCATTATTTTTATCACTCTTTACGATGCAGCCTGTACTCGGGCAACTGAAGAGCGATGTGTGGGATCCGATGACGAAAGAGAAAATAACAGTAAGCCAAGCTGCGGAAACGACAGCTCCTATTATGAAAGAATATATGTCAAAGCATACGTATAAGCATGATTTGAAAATGATGCTGAAAGTACGCGGAGAAGAGTTGCCGAAAGATTTGAAAGATCTTTCCTTATTTACACTCGTACCATCCTTTACGTTAACGCAAATTCAAAAAGGTTTACTAACAGGGATGTTCATTTATTTAGCGTTTGTATTTATAGATTTGATTATTAGTACACTTTTAATGTACCTCGGGATGATGATGGTACCGCCGATGATTTTAAGTTTACCGTTTAAAATACTCGTTTTCGTATATTTAGGTGGATATACAAAAATCGTCGATATTATGTTTAAGACGGTCGCCTGAAGCGCTTGATGCTATGTGATAGGAGTCATATAAATGAATACGTCACCAATTATAGATATTTTCCAAACCTTTTTTTATAAAGGGGTTATGATTTTAATGCCGATTGCCGTTGTAAGTCTGATTGTCGTTATTATTATCGCGGTTATTATGGCAATGATGCAAATTCAAGAGCAAACGCTGACGTTTTTACCGAAAATGGCGAGTATTGTGCTCGTTATTATCATTTTAGGTCCGTGGATGTTCCAAGAGTTAACGATGCTTATTTTAGATTTATTTGATAAAATCCCATCGCTATTGCGTTCGTACTAAGATAGGTGAACTGAAATGAATATGGAATTATGGGCGGCGACGTTTTTTGCGTTTTGTCGCATTACTTCATTTTTATATTTTTTACCGTTTTTCTCAGGTCGATCCATTCCAGCGATGGCAAAGGTTACATTTGGACTTGCTCTTTCAATTACAGTGGCCGATCAAGTGGATGTCTCTCACATCAAGACAGTTTGGGACGTTGCAGCTTATGCAGGAACGCAAATTGTAATTGGATTATCACTTTCAAAAATTGTAGAAATGCTGTGGAACATTCCGAAAATGGCAGGGCATATTTTAGACTTTGATATCGGTTTATCACAAGCAAGTTTGTTTGATGTAAATGCAGGGTCACAGTCCACTTTGCTATCAACAATTTTTGATATATTTTTTCTTATTATTTTTATTTCACTGGGCGGCATTAACTATTTCGGTGCCACGATTTTAAAGTCGTTTCAATATACAGAGGCGATTTCAAAATTGTTGACGACTAGTTTTTTAGATAGTCTACTCGCAACGCTATTATTTGCGATCACATCAGCGGTTGAAATTGCTCTGCCGCTTATGGGAAGTTTATTCATCATTAATTTTGTTCTAATTTTAATTGCAAAAAACGCTCCGCAATTAAACGTTTTTATGAATGCATACGTAATTAAAATTACATGTGGTATTTTGTTTATTGCGATGAGTGTACCGATGCTCGGTTATGTGTTTAAAAATATGACGGATGTATTACTTGAAGAATATACGAAACTATTTAACTTTTTCTTAACGAAGTAGGGGGACGCGCATGGCAAAGGATAATAAAACAGAAAAGGCCACCCCGCAGAAGCGTAAAAAATCGCGTGAAGAAGGGAATATTGCCCGGAGTAAAGATTTAAATAATTTATTTTCCATTCTCGTATTAGCAGTTGTCGTTTATTTCTTCGGAGATTGGCTAGGTTATGAGATTGCAAATTCCGTAGCGGTGCTGTTTGATCAAATTGGGAAAAATACAGATTCAACCGAGTATTTTTATTTAATGGGGATTTTATTACTAAAAGTATCGGCTCCGATATTAATACTCGTATATGCTTTTCATTTATTCAATTATATGATTCAAGTCGGCTTCCTATTTTCTTCTAAAGTCATTAAACCGAAAGCGTCACGTATTAATCCGAAAAACTATTTTACGAGACTGTTTAGTCGTAAAAGTTTAGTAGATATTTTGAAATCACTGTTTTACATGGGATTAATCGGTTACGTTTCGTACGTTCTCTTTAAAAAGAATTTAGAGAAGATTGTTAGTATGATTGGATTTAACTGGACAGCGTCACTTACTGAAATTATTAGCCAAATTAAATTTATCTTTTTAGCCATTTTAATTATTTTAATCATTCTTTCTATTATTGATTTCATTTATCAAAAATGGGAGTACGAACAAGATATTAAGATGAAAAAAGAAGAAGTAAAAAGGGAGCATAAAGATAATGAAGGGGACCCCCAAGTAAAAGGGAAACGAAAAAACTTTATGCATGCAATCTTGCAAGGAACAATTGCGAAGAAGATGGATGGCGCAACGTTTATTGTAAACAACCCGACCCATATTTCAGTTGTACTCAGGTACAATAAACACGTTGATGCAGCACCAATTGTCGTTGCAAAAGGGGAAGATGAGCTCGCATTATATATACGAACGCTTGCCCGTGAACAAGAAATACCAATGGTGGAAAACCGTCCGCTTGCTCGTTCTTTATATTATCAAGTCGAGGAAGATGAGACGATTCCAGAAGATTTATATGTAGCTGTAATTGAAGTTATGCGCTATTTAATTCAGACGAATGAACTTGAAGTATAATAGCGCGTTTGGAGGAGATCTCTTTGTTTAAGATAGATTCTGCAAGAACCTATTTTTCTATCTTTTTAGCAGCGTCATTCGTAGTGGCGCTCTTAATTCCACTTCCACCATTTATACTTGATATCATTATCGTTTTTCTACTAAGTATGTCAGTACTTATTTATATGCGAGCGACAAGTATTAACGAGTGGGATGAATTAAAGTCATTTCCGACGATGTTGTTATTAATCGGGATTTTCCGCGTATCGATTAACGTTTCGACGACGCGAGCGATTTTGACAGACGGAAATGCCGGTCATGTTATTGAAGAGTTCGGCCAGTTCGTAATTGGCGGAAACTTATTAATTGGTATCGTTATTTTTACAGTATTAATCATATTCCAGTTTATCGTTGCAAACGGTGCATCTCGTACAGCTGAAGTAGCAGCTCGTTTTACACTTGATTCTTTACCGGGGAAACAAATGTCTATCGATGCTGATTTAAACCAGCGTATTATTTCAGAAAAAGATGCACAGGCAAAACGTAAAAAATTAAATATGGAAACAGAGTTTTACGGAGCGATGGATGGTGCCGGGAAGTTCATTAAAGGGGACGTTATTTTCGGGATTGTCATTTTATTCGTAAACATTATTTTCGGTTTAATTGTCGGAATGATGCAGCAAGGAATGAGCTTTGCAGATGCAGCTCTTCATTATACACAGTTAACTGTCGGTGACGGAATCGTAAACCAAATCGGTTCATTAATGCTTGCAATTTCAACAGGTATTATCGTAACGCGTGTATTTGACGGCTCACCGGATACAGTAACAGAAGGTATCTTTAAAGAGTTATTAGCGCATGAAGTCGTTGTATATGCACTAGGTGGTTTATTTATCGCAATGGGTATTTTTACTCCGCTACCGTTTCTACCATTCGCACTCGTTGGTGGAACGATTATCTTCTTAGGCATTCGTAATAAAAATCGAATAAAGAAAGAAAAAGAAGACGAGCTCCAAAAAGAATTAGAAATGATTCAAGGCGAAGATGAGCAATTACAACAAGTGGAAGATTCATTCGGAGTATTTACGGATAAATATCCAATTATAGTAGAGCTTGGTTTAGATTTAGCAGCACTTGTAAAGCAGAAAATTAACGGGGAAACAGCTCGTGATAAAGTTGTTCTTATGAGGAAGTCAATTATTACTGACCTCGGTATTAACGTTCCTGGAATTAACTTTAAAGATAATACGAGTTTTAGACCACGTGGTCGTTACATTATTCGTATTAAAGGTGCGAAGGCGGCTGAAGGTGTTTTAAAATCAGGTTATTTATTAGCACTGAAAACACCGAACGTAATGGCTGATTTAGATGCAGAGCCAGCGAAAGATCCAATTTTCGGTGAAGATGGATATTGGATATTAGAGCATATGGTGCAAGATGCACAAATGAAAGGCTATCAAGTGTTAGAGCCACTTAGCATATTAATTACACATTTAGATGTTATCGTTAGACGTAATCTTCATGAATTAATTCAGCGTCAACATGTAAAAGACTTAATTAACTCGCTTGAAAATGATAATGGCGTTCTATTAGAAGAGATTAAGAAGAAAGAAATTGATTTATCACTCGTTCAAAATGTTATTAAACAACTTCTAAAAGAAGGTATTTCTATTCGTGATTTACCAACAATTATTGAAGGTATTATTGACGGAAAAGAAGTGTATCAAAATCACGTTGATGGTGTGACATCATTTGTTCGTGAATGTATTTCAAAAGTTATTTGTGAAAATGCGAAAAATCCGGACGGAAAAATATATGCAGCGCTCTTCTCTGATTCAATTGAGTTAGATGCGGATGTTGTGAATAATTCATATCAAGGTTACTTATTAAACTGGGATTTAGATTTAGAAACACGTGTCGTTGAGCAAGTGCAACGCGTCTTTAAGCAAGCACGTTTAATGGGAAGAGAACCAGTGTTATTAACACGTAGAAAAGATTTTAGATTTGCGATTGTAAGACTGCTAGAACGTTATCAAGTGGAAGCACAAGTACTTTGTATTAGCGAATTAGCACCAGAAATTGTTGTGGATCAAATTGCCTATATTGAATAGTAGGGGGTGAAGTAATGGAAAGTACAGAAAAGAAAGAAGCGTTAATGCGAATAAAAGCAGCTTCGAAAAATGAATTGTATCGAAAGTTATTTGACCAATATGGTACAGATTATTATTACGTTGTCGATGAAAGTGTAAAACGAAATATACCGTTTTTCTGGAAAAAGGATTATGAAATGTTAGTTGC
The DNA here is from genome assembly GCF_050312695.1 of Bacillus sp. AF62. Taxonomy (NCBI): domain Bacteria; kingdom Bacillati; phylum Bacillota; class Bacilli; order Caryophanales; family Bacillaceae; genus Bacillus; species Bacillus sp. AF62. Next base: position 45,254 of record NZ_JBNPJZ010000046.1, read on the forward strand.
TTTTCCAGAAGAAAAACAGGAAGAAGTGAATGAAGGTACAGCTCAATTTCATGAACAGTTAATGGATGTTGTGAATGATCCTTCAGAACAAATTGTGAAGGCGAATGGAATTCAATCAGTACTGCACAATTTAGAAAACGTAACGACTTCTATGTCATACGCGGCAATGCAAACAGGAAATAGTGAAGAATGGGCAAGAAAAAAAGAAAAACTATTAAAGCTGTTTGAAAAAGGAATTGTCGTGGTGAAACAGACGAAAGAAACGGAAGTACCGAAAAAGAAAAAAGTTGTGAAACAAGTCGTTCCGGTAAAGAAAGAAGAAGTAGTTCCAAAGAAAGAAAGTCAAGAATCTGTACCGTTTATTATTCAAAAGGTAATTCGGATGCTAGAACAAAACGATGTGGAACAATATTTCATTTATGCATATGCTGAAAAGTTAAAAATAAAGTTTGAAAATGCAACGATGATTACGGAAGAAGAAGTTATTAGGTACATATTGGAAGATATGAAATCTCATTTCAATACGGAAAACGTCTTTGAAAAAGAAGTACAAACAATTGCATTAATCGGTCCAACTGGCGTTGGTAAAACGACGACGCTTGCAAAAATGGCATGGCAATTTCACGGTAAGAACAAAACAGTTGGTTTTATAACGACAGATCATTCACGCATAGGGACAGTGCAGCAATTGCAAGATAACGTAAAGACAATTGGATCGGAAGTAATTGCTGTGCGTGATGAAGCTGCAATGACAAGAGCGCTTACGTATTTTAAAGAAGAAGCGCGCGTCGATTATATTTTAATTGATACAGCCGGAAAAAATTATCGTACGACAGAAACAGTGGAAGAAATGATTGAAACGATGGGACAAGTAGAACCAGATTATATTTGTTTAACGTTATCAGCTTCGATGAAAAGTAAAGATATGATTGAGATCATTACAAACTTTAAAGATATTCATATAGATGGTATTGTGTTTACAAAATTTGATGAAACAGCAAGTAGTGGTGAATTGTTGAAAATTCCAGCAGTATCATCAGCTCCTATCGTATTAATGACAGACGGCCAAGACATAAGGAAAAATATACATATCGCTACAGCTGAACATTTAGCGAAACAAATGTTACAAACATCGTAGAAAAGAGGTGAAGAATAAGGCGCTTGCCTTATTCAAACGAATATGAACGGTCTTTATATAGGTTCTATGGGTATGATGAACTACATGCAGCGAATTAATGTTCATTCGAATAACGTTGCAAATGCTCAAACGACAGGATTTAAAGCAGAAAATATGACGTCTAAAGTATTTGATGTACAAGACACATATCGCCGCGGAGATGGGGCGGTAACAAATATCGGTTCGGTCGATTATGCTGTAGTACCAGCCGCAACACATGTGAATTTAGTACAAGGAAATATACAAATGACAAATAGCGCTACAGATTTCTTTTTAGATGACGGCGCAGCCGGCACAACATCATTTTTCGTTACTTCTAAAAATGATGAAACGTTTTTAACGAGAGATGGTAGTTTCACATTAAATAGTGATCGTTATTTACAAACTTCTTCAGGTGCTTTCGTAATGGGAGAGAATAATGAGCGTATTCGTATTCCAGAAGGAGCAAAGGTTGCTGTACAAGCAGACGGTACATTATATGATGAAGTAACACAAAATAATATTGCTCGTTTACAAACAAAAACAGTAGATGCAGAAACGAATGCTCGACTCGTGCAACGTGAAAATAAAAGCTTTACACTAGCAGAAGGAAACATTGCTAATTTACCGAACGGAACAGGAATAGTAAAAAATCATATGCTAGAAAATTCAAATGTAGATATGACGAAAGAGATGGCAGATCTTATGACAGATCAAAAGATGATTCAAGCATCACAGCGCGTTATGACGTCATTTGATAAAATTTATGAAAAAGAAGCGAATGAAATATTGAGATAAAGGACTTCCAAAAGTGGGAGTCTTTTTTGTTATTGCTTTTATTACAGTTACATCATAAAATGATAATGATTATCAATATCATTTTATCTATTTTCATAAGAATAGAATTTCATAATGACAGCAACATTTGTTTAACTAAGTGAATTAAAAACAAGGGGATGGTATATATATGTCTACAAAGAATCAACTTTGCATTGGATTATGTTTAATTTCTAGAAAGAAAGAACAAGAAAATGAGTTTAATTCCGGAATTGATGAACAAGTAGAGTTGGCACTACAGGCAGAAAAGGCTAAGTTAGATTTTGTTTTTAAAGCCGATTATTTAGTGGCGCACCCAGATTTAATTGCTCGTAATAAAGGGAATGTCATTTTAGACCCGACGTTACTGTTTACTGCTATTGCTTATGCGACAGAAAAAATTGGAGTCGTTACGACCGCTTCAACTTCGTTTTATCCACCATATATATTAGCAAGGCAATTACAATCGTTACACTGGATTAGTAACGGCCGAGTAGGGTGGAATATTGTTACATCCATTGACGGTGCTGAAAACTTTGGTGAGGAAGGGATGCCATCATCTGAGGAACGATACGCGAAAGCGGCAGAATGTACAGAGTTAGTAAGAAAACTTTGGAGGAGTCACCCTAATGAAGTATTGAAAGTAGATAATCCTGATGTTATTAGAGAGATGGTAAAGCCTATTGAGCATAATGGTGAGTACTTTAAGGTAAAAGGTCCACTTAATATTCCGCAGCATATATCAGGAGAAATGCCATTGTTTCAAGCTGGTGCTTCAGAGTCTGGTCGGAATTTTGCTGCTTCTGTTGCTGATGCAATTTTTGCCGCAACGCCAGATGTAGAGTCAGGAATTGAAGTTCGTCAAGATTTAAGAAGAAGAGCAGAACAGCATGGCCGAAAGCAAGATGTTATACGCGTATTACCTGGATTATATTTCTTTATAGGTGATACATATGAAGAAGCGTTAGAAATGCATAGGCAAGCTCATCAACATCTCACAAAAGAGAAGAGATATGCGTTACTTGAAATGGTTCTCGGATTAGATGCGAGAGGGATTCCGCTAGAAAGTAAAATTACGGAAGAGATGCTGCCAAGTCGGGATCAAACTGTACGTAGTAAAACTCATGCCGAGTTATTACGGAACTTCATTATTAAAAATGAACCAACAGTTGAACAAATACTAGAACGACCAGAAGTTGTTGGATCGGCTCATTGGGTTGCGGTTGGTACACCACAGGACGTTGCGAAGCAAATTATGGATAGGTTTGAGGCAGGGGCGTTAGATGGATTTATTGCTATTCCAGGAGGACCTCCAAAGTCACTAAATCTATTCTTTAGTGAAGTCATCCCTTTATTTGTGAAGGCGGGTGTATTTAGGGAAGAGTATACAGGTTCTACTTTACGGGAGCATTTGGCGGGGAACATATTAAATACTTTACAGTTAAAATAATAGCATGTAGAAAAAAGCCTTATTGTAAAAGGCTTTTTTTGTTTAAAATTAAAAATTCTGAAATATAAGTTGACTGTATGAATGTTATTTTTTATATTAGTAGGTATAACTATAACTACTAAAGAGGTGAGAGTATGACAACGGCATTATATTTAGAAGATGCATACAAAACGAGTTGCGAAACAGAAGTGATAAAAGTAGAAGGGAATAAAGTATTTCTAAAAGAAACAGTTTTTTATCCAACTGGTGGAGGGCAGGAATGTGATACGGGTGTCATTGTACAAGACGGATCTGTATTTGAAGTTGAAAAAGTAAAGAGGGAGCAGGGAGAAATAGTTCACTATATAAAAGATGAAGCTCAAGTAAAATTAGGTCCAGTTAAATTAGAGATTAATTGGGAAAGACGTCATAATTTAATGCGTCATCACTCTTTACTGCATCTTATCGGAGCTGTTGTTTATGAAAAGTATGGAGCACTATGCACCGGAAACCAAATTTATCCTGATAAAGCCCGTATCGATTTTAATGAGTTACAAGAGTTATCGAGCGTGGAAGTAGAAGAAATTGTTGAGGAAGTGAATAAACTTATTGAGCAAAATAAAGAAATTTCCACTCGCTATATGAGCCGCGAAGAAGCAGAAAATGCTGTAGGAATGATTAAAACAGCAATAAATCTCCTGCCAACTACTATCCAAGAAATCCGCATTGTTACAATTGAAAATTTAGACGAACAAGCTTGTGGAGGCACACATGTGAAAAATACGAGTGAAATAGGAACACTTGTTATTGATAAAGTAAAAAGTAAAGGGAAGCAAAATCGTCGTTTTGAAGTAAGGGCGATTTAGATTGTGAGGGGTTACCGATGGATGAAATTATAAAGGAATTACAAAAGTTAGGATTTTCCCAGTATGAATGTAAAGCGTATATTGGATTGTTAAAACACTCCCCAGTAACAGGCTATGAAGTGAGTAAACAAACAGGAGTACCTCGTTCTATGATTTACGAGGTACTCGGTAAGTTAATGGATAAAGGAGCGGTGCATATTGTACCTTCTGAACCAGTTAAATATGTACCAGTACCAGCTACCGAATTAATGAATCGAATGCGAAAAGACTTTGAAAAGTCCTTTGAATTTTTAGATGAGAAACTAAATTGTTTAGAACAAGAGCGACAAATAGATGTAATTTCGCATATTCGCTCAAATGATCGTGTTTTAAAAGAAATATGCAATATAATTAATAGGGCAAAGGAAGAATTATGGATTTCTGTATGGGAAGATCAAGTGCATGAAATTGAGCCATACATTCATCAAAAGGAAGAGGAAGGCGTACATATATTTTCAATCTTATTTGGAGCTCCAGAAACAAAAATAGGAGCCACGTTTCATCATAATTATATGACGCCCCACGTTGTTGAAAAGAGAATGGGTGGTCATTTAACTGTTATTGCTCGTGATGGAGAGGAAGTATTAATTGCGAACTTCTCAAATGATAGCACTTCATGGGCCGTTACAACGTATGACCCAGCGCTAGTTCTCGTTGCGACAGAGTATGTGCGGCACGATATTATGGTTGAAGAAATCACAAAGGAATTTGGAGCTGATAAGTTAGATACGTTATGGCGTGAAAATATAGATTTAGTTCATGTCGTAACAGGAAAACGAACTTTAGAAGGAATGGAGGATGATAGAGATGAGTAAAGCTGAGGCACATGTAGCTTTGCAGAGCGATGATACATTTCAGCAAGGAGTAAAAGATTGTTTACCAACTGTATTTGGTTACTTGAGCATCGGTATAGCAGCTGGTGTAATTGCAAAAACAGCAGGTTTTTCTATCATTGAAATTGCATTTATGTCCACTTTAATTTATGCAGGTTCTGCCCAATTTATATTAGCTGGTATGTATGCAGCCGGTGCTCCTGCTTCCGCAATTATTTTTACTGTATTTTTTGTTAATTTACGCCATTTATTAATGAGTGCTGCCCTCGCACCGTACTTTACGAAACTACCTCTATTAAAAAACGTCATTATCGGTTCTCAAATTACAGATGAAACTTTCGGCGTTGCAGTGCAGCATGCAGCGCAAAAAGGATATTTAGGTGAAAGGTGGATGATTGGGCTTAACGTAACAGCGTATTTAAATTGGATTCTTGCTACTATTATTGGTGGGCTGTTTGGTGAGTGGATACCAGATCCACATACATACGGGATGGATTATGCATTACCAGCGATGTTTATCGGATTATTTGTTCTTCAGCTCATAAGTAGTAAACCAACACTAGTAATTCATTTAAGTGTTGCAATTGTATCGATTATTATCGCATACGTTTCATACCTATTTATGCCAGATAGTATAGCGGTTATTATTGCAACATTACTAGCTGCGACGATTGGAGTGGTGATTGAAAAATGGAAATGAGATTAGATGTATTATTACTTTTACTAGCAGCAGGAGCTGTTACACTCGTGCCACGTATTTTACCTCTACTCGTATTTAGCAAACTACAAATTCCTGACTGGGGTTTAAAATGGTTAAATTACATACCAATTGCGATATTAGCAGCGCTTTTAGCACAAGTTTTATTTATGCATGAGACGATGCAGTGGGATTATCTTATTGCAGCAATTCCAACATTTCTTGTAGCAATATATACTCGTAGTTTATTAGGTACAGTATTAACGGGAGTGGTTGTGATTATTTTGTTACGTTTCTTTTTCTAAAAAGGATTACGCTCATATAATAGCGAAAAGTGTAATAACATGAAAAATATAGGGGTGGTGTTATGATACTTTTAACGATAGGAGCAATTTTGTTAACGTTGTTTATTTTCTTTATTCTCGGTTTTATTACATTTATGATGTTTGTTGATAAGGCGACGCCTCAAATATATTATACACCTTGTGAATCAGTGACAGTGAAAGCTAAAGGTAAACATAGAAGGAAGAAAAGTTGAAAGTTGGCTTTTCTTCCTTCTTCTATTACATCCCCGAAAGAACTAACAACAACAGCCCAAATATAAAACTAATAAAGGAAAGAAAACCAATACATATCGAGAACACACGATTATTTCTCCATTCGTGCCAAAAAGCGATAAATCCTAAAATACAAAGGAAAAACCAAATGGGCAGGAATATGAACTCGCTAACTTTCTCGGGGAGTAACGAATAAAAAGTTGTTACATATAAAATCCAATTTGTAAAAAATAAAATGTAAATGATAATAGATTGTAAGTAGGGGCGGTTGAAAAATATCCTTTTTTTACGGTTTTAAAAATGATAGTTAGCGCTGAGATAAAGGCAATGAGTATGAAAACAAGTAAGAGTAATGTCAGCGTCATTTTGAGTCTCCTTTATAAGATTGTTTTTATCACGCATGGGCAGTAAGACCCACATCTTAAAACTCAACGTAAGAAAAGAGATTAGGTGGGGATGAACACCCCCAACTGATTGAAGTTTCACTTTACAAGAAATGAATCTATTAAATGGTATGCTTGCTTTGTAGAGTGCCCGTTATATTTTTTAGTGTACGGATTTAGAAATCCATGTTCACCGTGTAGTTGTTTTATTTCTAATAAAGGATTATTTTGTTGCTGCAATGTTTGAATTAAAGAGGATACTGAAAAACTAGCTTCTTTTTCAGGAAATATAAGTAGTGTAGCGCATGTAGGCTTTATGTGAACATAGTCACGTATACGAGAACCGTAACATCCGATAATAAAATCTATTTCCGGATTGTTACTACATAGCCATGAGATGGTAGCTCCAACACTAAAGCCGATAAGTCCAATATGTGTATAACTACTAGAAAGATGAGAAATGAATTCTTCAATTTGCTTTTTTCCATAATCAAATCCAATATGATTTACAAAATGTTCATATGCTTTTTCTTCATCACTATAATGAAATGCATGTTGCGATTGTAGAAGGTTAGGACAGAATACGTCTATATGAGATGAAGTAAAGTGGTTGGTAACGTGATGCATATGGTCGTTCACACCATATATTTCATGAACAATAACGAGAGCTACTTTTTTCTTCATAGTTATATTGTGCCTCTTTGAAACTTAAATTCTTTCTCAACAAGGCAGATACGCAGGTGGAAGTTTTCATACCATTGCTCACGACCTCTTTTTTTCGCTTCTTTATGTAAGGCGTTCTTTTTCCAATTTTCAATCGCATCAAGTGATTCCCAATAAGAAATTGTTATTCCGAGTCCAGAATTACCTCGTGCACTTTCTACACTTAAAAATCCAGGTTGTTGCTTTGCAAGTTCCTCCATTTTTCCGGCAACGGTATTATAGTCTGTTGTATCATTTGATAAATTAGAAGTGAATATCACCGCATAATAATGATTCGCCTTTTGTGAAGCATTTTCCATATAAATTCCCCCTTTAATAAGTATTTTAGCATGTAAAAAAGAAAAGAAGCAGTACGCTTCTTTTCTTTTTTTACGCTGTGAATTTTAATCCAGCATATATTTTACGACCCTTTTTTTGAATCCAACATACTTGTGCATTTCTCTTTTGAATATTACGTTCTTCCATTGTTACTTGTATAATTTGGTCAATCACAAGAGGGATGTTCGTTTGTACTTGGCACCCACCTGTACTATAGTCGACAATGGTCGCTTCAATCGGCATCCCATTCATATGCAATGTTCCAGAAGACATCAGTTGCTCACGTATATGTTGCCTGCGAAATTGTCTTGGTGCTTTTTTGGTGTTTTTTATGAAAGATGCAATTGCTAGTGTAAGAAATGCTTTATCGTACACCTTTTCCACCCGGTCATTAACCGGTTTACTAAATAGATGAAGAATGAGTTTACAATATTGCTCATGGGATACATCATCAAATGATACACCAACTTGTACAGAATTTTCTTGTCTCCGAATCCATTTTTTTGTACTATGAATCTTTTCTACCTCGCCAAAAGATAGCGTATAGGAAGATAGACTTGATAAAGTTTCAAATGGAATGGAGGGATCTAATTCAAAACGTGCCCCCGTTTCACTAATATCAAGGACATGGCAAGAAATGATCATATCTTCGGCATATAAAGTACCTGGTAAATTTACTACGAAACGTTCTGAATTTCGAAAACGCGGTCTTTCAAATGCTACAAATAGTGAAGTGACAATAGCTATCCCGTTGTATAGTACCCAGAAAATATTAATATATAAGCTCTCTCTTTCAATATGATATTGCTCAGGATATAAGAGCATAAGTGTTGCCCGAATCAGTGCAATAATTGTTAAAATGAGTAATACGAGGTGAGGGACGCTTGCAATCCATAAAAAATGCCTTGTATTATTTTGAACTCCCTTTCTTGTCACATGAAATTGAAATTTTTTACGTAAGAAAGTTTCTGATAAAATAGCAAATCCCATATAAGGAGCCATAGCAACTTCGTACACATGACTCCACGTAGTTGTTCGTTTTTTATTAGAAACAGCTTTGAAAATAAGCTGTGATGTTAAAAAAGCAGGTGCCCAGAACATAAATAAGTGCATAAAATTAATTTCTAAACTATAAATATCAAATATTAAAAACAATAGCGGTGCTAGTAAAAATATCATTTTATAAACACCGAAAAACCAATAATGAATTCCATCTGCATATAAAAGACGCTGCATAAAAGATAATCCTTTTATAGTGAAAGGATTCCACTTTTTTACGACTTGAATATTCCCTCTACACCAGCGGTCCCGTTGTTTTAATAAATCACTAAATGTTTCTGGGGATAATCCAACAGCAAGTGTTTCATTGACAAATATAGTTTCCCATTTGTTAGCTTGTAGTAGCATACCAGTTGCCATATCCTCAGTAATAACTCCAGTCGCAAATCCTCCAATTTCTTCAAGAGCGGTGCGGCGAAATAGAGCGTTACTACCAACATACATCGTAGCATTAAAGCGATCTTTTCCTTCTTCTAACTGGCGCATAAAGAAATCTTGTTCATTGGCGATGTTATCTTCAAAAAACAAATTATATTGGAAAGGATCAGCATTGTAAAAAACTTGTGGTGCTTGAACGAATACAATATTATTTTTAGAAAAATAACCAATCGTTCGCTCTAAAAAGTTAGCTCGTGGTATCATATCAGCATCCATTGTTACGATAATATCACCTTTTGAATGAGGCATCGCATGATTTAAATTTCCAGCTTTTGCATGCTTATTTTCGGTGCGAGTTATGTGATGAACAGAAAACTCTGCCGCAAGTTGCTTTACACTTTCACGGCGCCCGTCGTCACAAATATAAATGTTTAGTAACTCTTTCGGATAAGTAATCAACGTACAACCAGCTATAGTACGTTTTAACAAATCGATCGGTTCATTGTAAGTTGCAATAAATATGTCGACAGTAGGTAGTTTTTCGAAAGTGGATAATGGTACTTCTTTCCGTTTATATGGCTTCCATGAAACAATGCTGAAAACGATAGATTGTAAGTAACCAGCCCATTCTGTAATTAACAATATAATACCAGCGATAATACTTATGAGATTAATAGTTGGTAACGAATAAAAAGTTCGCCAAATAAGATAAATAGCATTACAAATGAGAAATAGAATAATAAGTAATTTTTTTGACCATAAATATTTGTGTGCAAGGGCGTAAGTCATAATGATTACGAAAAAAATAATACCTAAACCTTCGTATATAGAAAGGCTCATACAATTCCTCCTTTATGAATAGAGTGGGAAATAGGAAAAAACTTTATATTATTCATCTATAAAGATTTAGTTATTTCCAAGTCAAACATTATCACAAAATATAGGTTTAGAGTATAAATTTTACATTTTCTTATTATAAGCTTAAAAAATTAGAAGAAATAATAGTTGTATTTTTGATTCATAAGAAAAATGCCACTTCAAAAGAGAAGTGGCATTTCTTATATTTCCTCTAAGCTATTAACTGGAACAGTTAATTCGCGTTCTGGGTTTTTTACTTCATATATGCGGGCGGTTTCATTGCTTTCATCGACGTGTTGAATCATAACAGGCATGCCTTGAAAACTGACATTGGCTTGTTCCGCTGACACAGAAAGCTCTATTGCACGTTGTATATTCATTTATATTCCTCCCATCATTATTATCTTTGCTAAAAAAGAGGAATAATATACCATTTAGAGACATTCTTAAAGTTTTTGTATTATTTGTAATGTTTCTTTAATAAATGAAGAAAAGATGGAATCAGGATAACCATCTATCGTTTGAACTGCTTCTTTTGCTTCTTTCAGAGCAGCTGGTTTATCTTGAAGTTCTATATGACACAGGGCACGATATGAGCCAGCTGTTAATAACCATGACTGATCAAGTGGATGACTCATATAATCTGGAATATTAGCACGTTTTAATGTTTCCAAAGCTTCCTCGTAACGTTTTAAACCATACAGAGATTTTCCTTTTTCAAGATAATACAATCCATCTTCTTGAAAAATCGGTACATCTTTTAGTTTTTCTCGGAATTGTTCTAAATGTTCTAATGCAATTGTATATTCGTTTGTAACGGTATTGTAGTAATAAGCTTTTAATATATCTATATTTGCAGCGGATAAAGTATCTTCTGTAAAAATGGCAAATTGCTCCGATTTTTTTATGTAATATAAATATCGTTCTTTATCGGTTGTAATGATTTTTTGATAAGATAAAATACGGTAAAATTCATCTGTTTTATAATACACTTGATGTTTTTTTGAAAATGCAAGTGCATCTAAAATGATTTTTTCACATTTTTCATAATTACCATATGCGAGTAAAATAATTGCTTCTTTTAAATATAATTGTATATGTGTAATAAGATCCATTTCTAAATTCTTCGTTTTATATTCATCGCGAATTTTGGTAATCAACTGTAAACATTCTTTATATTTTTTCCGTTTGTAGAGCATATAGTAAAACAGTAGTTTCGTTTCAGTACTTTCACGATACAAAGTATATTTTTCAAATATAGAAACAGCTGTTTCAACGTAATATTCAATATTATAATCGTTCATAATGGCCGCTCCAGTTATGAACTGTTTATATAAACGTGCTGTGTTTAAAGTAAGGGGTAGTTCTTTTTGAACGATAGGTAGTAAAGTCTTGTATACTTCATCGCATTTATTTGATTTTATTAATGGCTCCATTTTTTGAATGAGTTCCACAATTTCTTCTTCATCTTCTTCTAATAAAAAGCTAGTTTCACATTCAAGTTTTTCCGCAATATATTGTAATGTTTTCATAGAAGGTGTAGCTTTTCCATTTTCAATTTGACTAAGCATACTTTTTGTCAGTTCCGAACCTGCCAGTGCTGTTTGCGTAAGCTTTTTATCTTTTCGTAATGCTTTAATTTTTTCACCGAGAGTTGCCATATTATTGCTCCTTTATATTTAAAAAGTTTAATTGTATTTAACTTTTTGTTGTGAAAATTTGAAAGTTGATTATATAATAAGTTTAACACAATTTAACTTTTAAGGGGAGAGAGTCAAAAATGGGAGATATAAGTATAGGAAAACATGATTCAAGAATGAAGATTGCAACTAGAAATATCATTTTAATGATGATTGGAAAAATGACGTCTTTATTAGGCGCAGGTATTTATACGTTCGCAATGGGGTTATATGTATTAAAGACTACTGGTTCAGGGATGGGTTTTGCAATTACGCTCGTTTGCGGATCACTTCCAAGGATGATCTGTGGCCCAATTGCTGGTGCTGTAGCAGACCGTGTGAATCGAAAATGGCTTGTCATTGGTACTGATTTATTAAGTAGTTTAACGATGCTTAGTATGTTTATTCTTGCTATTATATTTGGGCCATCACTTCTTTTTATTTATATTTCAGCAGCATTATTATCAATTTGTGCAAGTTTTTATTCTGTTGCATTAACTTCGTCTATTCCGAGTTTAGTAGATGAAGGACGTATTCAAAAAGCGAGTGCTTTAAATCAAACGGCGGCTTCTTTATCAAATATTTTAGGACCGATTATTGGCGGAGTTGTATATGGTTTCTTTTCAATTAAATCGTTTTTCCTATTGAATAGCATTACGTTCTTTTTAGCGGTTATTTTGCAATTATTTATCGTATTTGATTTATATAAAAAAGAAGTGGCTGAAAGTACAGAGCATTTCTTGACGAGTATAAAAGAAGGTTTTTTATATGTAAAAAGACAACGTGAAATATATGGTTTAATGAAAATAGCATTGTGGGTAAACTTTTTTGCGTGTGGTCTAACAGTTGCACTTCCGTACATTATCGTCCATACATTGCATTTATCTTCAAAGCAACTCGGTACTGTAGAGGGAATTTTAGCAGTCGGGATGCTAATGGGAGCGATTGCTTTATCAGTGCGTAAAGAAGTGAATAATCCGTTTCGTTCTATTTATACTGGACTGTTTTTGTTTGCAGGTTTAAGTTTATGTACAGTCTTTCCGTTGTTAGTTATCATTCCAAAAGTAGCAAGTTTTATTTACTATATTGCTTTTATGATGTTAACTGGTATAGCAATTATGATTGTAAACATTCCAATGCAAGTACATATGCAAAAAACGACAGATCCGAGCTACCTAGGGCGTGTGTTTGGCCTACTTGAAACAATTGCGACTGCAATCGCACCACTTGGTATGATTGTATATGGACTACTATTAGATATGTTGCCAACTAGCATTGTTATGATGACAATAGGCGGAGGGTTATTGTTAGTTGTATTAGTTGGAGTAAAGCAACATATGGCGAAAAAACAAGTAGATGTGTCCGCTTAAAAATAAGAAAATAATAAAAATTTGACTTATCATTATAAAAATGACTAAATTAGTATTTTAGTTTTTGAAACTCTTTTTCATGTATGTTAAAGTAAAGTGAGCTTGCAAAGAAAAGGAGACAACAGCATGAAAAAATTAAGTTTTGTTATGCTTTTTCTATTAGTCGTAATGGCTGGATGTAGCAATTATGACACATATATTGAAACAGGTATGCAATCATTGAAAGATGAAAAGTATAGTGATGCAACAATGTGGTTCGAAAAAGCAGAAAAAGAGAAATCAGGAAATGAAGCGAAATCATATAAAGAAGTTGCTGAGAAAATGGATCACGGAGCAACAGCATTAAAAGATGGTAAGTATTTAGAAGCGAAAGACATTGCAAATGAAGTGTTACAAAAGAAAAAAGATGATGAACTTGAAAAAGCTGTAACATCAAATGCAGAGAATATGCTTCAAAAAGCAAAAGATGTGGAAGAGAAAGTAAATGAAAGAGTGGCAAAGCGTAGAAAGGTAGAAGAAGAAGGAATCGATAAAATTATTAAAGCTGTCGATAGTATAGATGAAGTGAAAGAAAAAGAGAAGAAAGTATCAGAAGCATTAGATAAGGCTGAAGAGGCGCAAGCAAAAATTGAGGCAAAGAAAAATAAATAGATTTATAGTTTGAAAGGCTGTCGTGCATAACGACAGCCTTTTAATTTTTTGTTGCAAATGAAGTGATGCTCTGTAGTAAAAAAGAAATGATTTTAGAATTCCATCTGTCCTCATGATGAATCGTATAAATGTTACGCTGAAATTCAAATTCAGGGATTGGTATATAGCATAGCTCATTTCGTTGTATTTCTTGTTCGATAGCAAGTTTAGAAATAAAGGCAATTCCATTACCATATTTTAAAATTTGTTTCATCGTTTCTAATGAGTCTAATTCAATTTCAGATTGGAATGTAATGTTGTGCGCCAACGTCCATTGTGTAAGTAAATCTCTCGTTGTAGATGGATTACGATGCAATAGTATGCGTTCCTTTTCGATATTTTGTAACGATACATTGTCTTTCTTTGAAAAATGATGTTCTTTGGAAAAGGCAAGAACAAGTGTATCGGGCATTATATTCGTTTGTTTTAAAAGTGGTTCATCAAATGGAGCAGCGGAAATTATCCCAAGATCGATTTCGTGATTTTGTAGCATCATTCGAATTTCAGGGGCTGTTTTCACTAGTAGCGTTATTTTTATATTGGGAAATTCACATTGAAATTGATGAACGACTTCTGGTAAAAGATAAGTCGCTGGTACATAACTAGCGCCGATTGTTATAGCACCTTTATGAAAATCTTTAAACTCTTGCGTGACACGTCTGGCTTCTTTCATAAGTGCATCTATTTTACAAGCATAATGGTGCAAAGCCTCACCAGCCTCTGTTAAGAAATACCTTCCAGAACGTAATTCGAATAGAGATACACCGAGTTCTTCTTCTAAGCTTTTTATATGAAATGTAATAGTTGGTTGTTTAACGCCAAGTTTTTCTGCAACGATTGTAAGCTTTTTGTATTTCTTAATAAGTACTACAATTTCTAATTTTAAGAGATTCATTATGAATTGCCGCCTTTTTTATTTTAACTATAGAAAAAATCTATAGAAATAAATAGTTTATTAGAAGTTTTTTAATTTAATCTTTACAGTACATTAACATTCAGTATAAATCTTCCATATAGAATGAAAGCAGGTTAAGAATGAGGTGAGAGAGGTGAAGCAATGGATATTACAATTAGTGGATTAGAAAAGACATTTGGAAAAATACAGGCGTTAAAGCCGTTGCAGATTGTAATGAAACAAGGGGAATTTACTACACTTTTAGGACCTTCGGGGTGTGGGAAAACGACTTTACTTAGAATGATAGCAGGGCTTGAAGAACCGGATAAGGGAGAAATATATTTTGGAGACCAGTGCATGTATTCTGCTGCAAAAAAGATAAAGACATCTCCTCATGAACGGAATATCGGTATGGTATTTCAAGATTTTGCTTTATGGCCGCACATGACTGTTTTTGAAAATGTTGCATTTGGTTTAAGAGCTACAAAGCAAACGAATCAATTGCGAGAAAAAGTAGAAGATGCGATAAAGCGAGTTCGCCTGCAAGGTATGGAGAAAAGGTATCCACACGAACTTTCTGGTGGACAGCAACAACGTGTCGCATTCGCTAGAGCAATTGTAACAAAACCTCATTTTATTTTGTTTGATGAACCGCTAAGTGCACTCGATGCAATTTTGCGAGAAGAAATGAGAATAGAGCTTATGGATATCGTTCATTCCATTGGTTTAACTGCACTGTATGTCACTCACGACCAAACAGAAGCAATGTCAATGTCAGACCAAATTATTGTCATGAAACAAGGAGAAGTATTACAAAAAGGAACACCGGAAGATATTTATGTGAAACCGTCTCATGAATTTGTTGCCAAATTTGTTGGTAAGGCGAATTGGCTTGTAGAGGGTAAAAAAATGGTTCGTCCAGAGCATGTGAGCTGGACGAAAAATGAAGTGTGCGAAATGTATACAGGTGAAATTAAGCACGTTACATATGTAGGAGAACGGTATGAAATAAAAGTAAACATGGGGGCACTCGGAATATGGACAGCTTATCACAATAGTAAATTAAGCATCGGTAAACCAGTATCGTTATATGTGCCAAAAAAATGTATTCATCATATAGGGGGAGAATCATATGAAGAAATTCAGTTCGCTTAAGTCTTTATTTGTATGTACTTTATTATTTTCGGCTGTAGTAACAGGGTGTAGTTCAAAGACAGGCAATGCAGATGCAAAAAGTAAAAATACGACTGAAAAGAAAATTGTTGTATATAGTGCAGGGCCAAAAGGGTTAGCAGAAAAAATTCAAAAAGACTTTGAAAAGAAAACTGGTATAAAGGTGGAAATGTTTCAAGGGACAACTGGTAAAATTTTAGCGAGAATGGAAGCTGAAAAGAAAAATCCAGTCGTTGATGTAGTCGTACTTGCATCATTACCAGCGATGGAAGGATTAAAGAAAGAGGGTCAAACGTTAGCTTATAAAGAAGCGAAACAAGCTGATAAGCTGCGTTCTGAATGGTCAGATGATAAAGGACATTATTTCGGGTATAGTGCTTCAGCATTAGGGATTGTGTACAATACAAAAAATGTGAAGACAGCGCCTGAAGATTGGAGCGATATAACGAAAGGGGAATGGAAAGGAAAAGTGAATCTTCCAGATCCAGCACTTTCAGGTTCAGCTTTAGACTTTGTAACTGGATATGTGAAAAAGAATGGAAAAGATGGATGGAATTTATTTGAACAACTTAAGAAAAATGAAGTTACAGTAGCAGGAGCAAATCAGGAAGCGTTAGACCCAGTTGTAACAGGTGCGAAAGATATGGTAATTGCGGGTGTTGATTATATGACGTACAGCGCAAAAGCAAAGGGTGAACCTGTTGATATCGTATATCCAAAAAGCGGAACAGTTATTAGTCCACGCGCAGCGGGGATTATGAAGGATAGTAAAAATGTAGAAGGCGCAAAAGAGTTTATTGATTATTTATTATCCGATGATGTACAAAAACAAGTTTCTAAAGCGTATTTATTGCCTGGTAGAACAGATATAAAAGCTGAAAATAGACCAAATGTAGAAGAGATTCCAGTATTAAATATTGATTGGAAAACAGTTGAGAAAGAGCAAGATGAAATAGGAAAACAATTTAAGAAAGTATTTCAATAAGATGGTGATTCCATGGTAAATCGATTCGTATCAGTAAGACAAGTTGGAATGACGGTAGCGTTATTGCTTGTGGCGATGTTAATCGTCATTCCCCTTTTTCTTATTTTATTTTCTAGTATATATGAAAATAGCAGTTGGAACTTTTTAAAGCCTTTTGAAGTGATACAGAGTGGTGGATTAGCTGGGATTTTTCTGAATTCGCTGCTTCTAGGTGTACTCGTTGTAATAGGAGCTACAATATTTGCATTTCCATTGGCGTTTATTATGAGCAAAACAGATGTAGGAAAGTATAGTAAGTTAGATATTGTTTTTATGATTCCATTTATGACACCGCCGTATATTGGATCGATGGGCTGGATTTTGTTCATGCAACCTAACGGCTATTTTGAACAATTTTTTCCGATGCTAAAGACGATTTCATCATCGTTTTTTAGTTTAGGAGGTATGGTCTTAATTATGAGCCTGCATTTATTCCCATTCCTTTATTTCATGCTGAAAAATACGTTACTTCAGATTGGGAGTAGTAAAGAAGAAGCTGCAGCAGTTCATGGCGGAAGTTTTTTCTATCGTTTAAGAAAAATAATATTGCCGTTATTAGTATCAAGTTATGTAATGGGTGCTTTACTCATTTTCGTAAAGACGATTGCTGAATTTGGAACACCGGCTACATTCGGACGTAGAATAGGATTCCACGTGTTAACATCAGAAATCCATAAATTTATTTCGAGTTGGCCAATTGATTTTAGTAGTGCAACAGCATTATCTTCTTTATTACTTAGTGCTTGTATGCTTATTTGCTATATGCAAAATGTATTGAATCGAAAGTATTCATATGCAATGGTTAGTGGAAAAGGTGTGAAATCTAAAAGATATACTTTGTCTATATTTACGCGCGTTGTAGCATGGATGTATGTAATTGGTTTATTAATAGTATCAATTGGAATTCCATACTTTTCTATACTTATTGCTTCTTTGTCAAAATTAAGAGGCGGCGGTTTACATGTAAATAACTTTACAACAAGCCATTATGAGGCATTGTTTACAATAGGATCTCCGGGATTAGAGGCTTTATGGAATAGTTTTCTTTTTTCACTCGTAACAGCGATTATCGCGGTAATGATTGGAGTCTTTTTGGCACTTATGATTCGAAAGGGGAAAAAAACCTCTGAAAAATAGCTTGATATGTGCGGTATGTTACCGAATATGGTACCAGGAATCGTTATGGTTGTAGGTCTTATTCTATTTTGGAATTCACCATATATGCCTATGTCAATTTACAATACACCAATCATGGTTATCGTAACGTATGTTGTTCTGTTTTTACCTTACACGGTGCAATATGTAAAATCATCACTCGGACAAATTGATGATTCTCTCATGCAGGCAGGAAGTGTTTTTTCTGGAAATTATATTTATATTTTTAGAAAAATAATATTGCCTCTTATTATCCCAGGCATTCTTGCTGGATGGGCGATGACATTTACAATTTCGATAAGAGAGTTAGTAGCATCGCTTCTCGTATTACCTCCATCAGTAGAAACGTCAGCAACGTTTATTTTTGCTCAATTTGAACAGGGGGAAGTATCTATAGGCATGGCGATGGCCGTTGTTTCTGTTGGACTTACAACAATGTGCTTATTACTGCTGCAACATATGGAGCAAAAACGAAAAGGGGTAGCAGGATGAGAGTAGAAGTATGGGGAGGAGCTGGAGAGTACGGTCGCTCCTGCTATTTTATAAAAAATAAAGAGACGAAAATAGTATTTGATTGTGGTATTAATCGATCTTATGAGGATAGTTATCCAAAAATAGAGAGAGAAGCTGTTCCATTTTTAGATGCGGTATTTTTATCACATATTCATGAAGATCATACGATGGGTTTACCTTTATTAGCGAAGTATGGCTATAAGAAAAAAATTTGGACGACTCGTTATACGAAGGAGCAACTGCCGTTATATTATGAAAAATGGAGAAACTATAATGTGATGCAAGGGTGGGATTTACCTTATAGCGACCAACACATAAAAGATTTAAATTATGTATGTATTGATGAGATTAGCAATCCAAATGAATGGGTACAAATTACTCCTACATTGCGGTTTCAATGGGGATATAGTGGGCATGTATTGGGAGCTGTTTGGTTTTTAGTTGATATGTATAATACATACGTATTTTATTCAGGCGACTATTCAGCAGAGTCTAATATACTACGAGCTAATTTACCTGAGAAATTGGGCCACAATATAAAAGTCGCAATTGTGGATGCCGCTTATCACACAGATGATGTTTCGCAAAATGAACGTGTAAACGAACTATGTGCAGAAATTGAACGAGTTATGAAAAATAAAGGAATAGCATTATTACCGCTGCCACAACTTGGTAGGGCGCAAGATATAGTATTGTATTTATATGAACGATATAAAGAATTTCCTCTTATAGTAGATAAAGAAATCTTAGCTGGATTTGAAGAGATGTTCGCATATAAAGATTGGATAAAAAATAATAAAGAACTTAAATGGGTTATGAAGAGTCTAAAAAGAAACATAATAGTGATGGATAATGACATTAGTATGCAAAATAGTTACGGAATAGTTGTAATGAGTGATGCGAATATGCAAACGAAACGAGCACAGTTATACTATGAACAGCTTCGGAATGAAAAGCGGAATGCCGTTATTTTTACTGGGCACATTGCGAAAGGGAGTTTTGCAGAAAGAGTTATGAAAGAACCTGTAAGGAGTACATGTAGGGTGAAGCGAGTTCCGTATAAAGTTCACCAAAGTATAAGAGACGTTAAAGAGATGTTAAATACATTATTACCAGAACATACGGTGCTAGTACACGCTTTGAAAGAGGATACAGATCGATTACAACAAAAGCTAAGTACAGCAGGATATGAAAATGTATATTCACTTGCAATGGAACGTATAGAAGTCATTTAAAATACAAAGGGGATAGGTATATGAAAAAAGTATTTGTATTCGTAAGCATTTTCTTTTGTTGTTTCCTTTATAACGTTAAGGAAGGGTTTACTGCTAGTCCAATGAAACCTAGTTTTGAAGTGAAGTTATTATTAAAGCCAGAACAAGTATTAGGTTATAACAAAGAGATGAAGCAAGAGGTGCTAGAACATTTCCAGGCTGGTACAAAATATGAAAGAATACAAGTGCAATTTTTAGATACTGCAAATAAAAGTTTAAGTGATGAAGGTTGGTTTGCTAGAATTCGAAAGAAAGAATTTAGTAAAGATTTTGAACTAACATATAAAAAAAGATATCCTATTCAAAATGGTGTAATTCAAGATGCACTAGAAGTAGCTAAAAAAGAAGGATTCGATAGTAATACGGATAGTTATGAGGCGGAAATAGATTGGGGATTTGAGAAGAAAACATTAAGCATTTCAAATAAGAAAAGTTACAGTGCTAAAGGATATGGGATACTTGATTTACCAAATGAACAAGCTGCTCAAAACATGTTAATAGAAAAATTACCAGGGAAAATGAACAAATGGTTGTATACAAATTGGGGAGAAGAGATGTTAAAGAATTCCCGTATTTACGGTCCTGTATTAATGAAGCGATATACAGGAGAGTTTGAAAACATAAAAGCAAATATTGAAATTTGGCCATTAAGTAATACTGGGAAATTAGAAGATGACTTCGTAATAGAAGTGTCATTTAAAACAAATGAAGAAAGTATTGCGACAAAACAAAGGGAATTATTAATGGCGAGTTTAGAGAAAAAAGGCTGGTTGTTACCGAAAGATAGTTTGAAGACAGAGCTTATTTTTCAGTAAATAGTAAAAAGGAATCCATATGCCATGGATTCCTTTTTATATATGAGTATTAAGCTAAATCATGTACAGAGATAATAAAGTTGTTTAATTTACAATAAAGTCATTTAAAAAATAATATAGTTGTTTAAAAATCCTTCTTCTACTAACGAGGCAGGTTAGTGGAAGAAATAGCAAGTGGGTTTAACTAGGAGAAGTGTCGATGACATTAAAGAAGACACCGAGGTGTCTTCTGTTTTTTAAATTAAAAATATCGATAAATTAGGATTTATTTACTTAACATTATACTTATTTTCGGACCGAGGCATCTAATCGGTGAGTATATACAAACCAAGTAATGCTTGCTGTTAATAATGTTGACGAAATTAAAGCTGTAAGAACACTATATGTTTGCCAAATAAGTATCGTTGACCAATCGAAGGCAAAAAACATTATACACTGGGCAATCGTAGCGATTAGGAAAATAATTGTTACGATTGTTCTCTTTTTTGTCATTGACTGCTGCTCATTCGTTTTCCTTTTTCTTAATCCTAAGAAAAATAACAGAACGGCTAATAGGCAAAGAATAATTGTGGTAGACGACAAAATGATGTCCAAAAGCTGTGTGCCGCTTATCTCATATGACTGAGTTAGATTGCCGTTTAATATATTTTTAACTTTTAGTACCAGGTTTATATTGGTATTTGCGCCGTTGCTCAGTAAGCAGATGGCTGTTCTTTCATTTGGCAGTATGGCTACTTCGGTACTAAAATTTGGATTACCCCCAGTGTGTTCTATAAACGTTTGTTCGGCGTTTACCGACCAACCTGCCGCATAATACATATCATTGACAGCCGAAACAGACATATCACCCCTATGTGATTTTTCGATAGCCCTGTGAAATATTTCGGGTATGTCCTGCACAATACCCATCTGTATGCCCATCCAACGCGCCATATCTTTTGTATTAGAAATGATATAGCCGGCAGGTTTATTCCCAGCATAATCCGGAGCGTTAAATGGAGTTGTTATAAAAAAGGAAGAACGGTAGCCCTGTGCTAACTGTCCAGTGGCTTGAGCATCTTCTTTATAAACATACGTCTGGTGAAGACCTAAGGGTATAAATACCTGTTCCTTCATAAAGTCTTCATAGCTTTGTCGTGATACAATCTCAATAACCAAACCCAATACGTCATAATTAACGGTTCCATAGTTATATTGTTCACCGGGAGAGAACGCCAATTCTGCATCTACCAGCTTTTCCACGGTCTTTTGCAACATATCAGGCGTATTACCTTGTGGAATATTTTGGATATGTCTAATATTTGTTAGGCCGCTGGTATGGTGAAGAAAGTTATTTAGTGTAAGGTTTTGCATATCAACAGGTTTACCTTGATACTTTAACGTAAACCAAGGTAAATATTTTTGGATAGGGTCAGTCATTGATAGCAGCCCTTGCTCTTCCAATAGCAAAATCCCCATACCAGTAAAAGCTTTACTCACCGAGGCCAACTCATAGAGTGTATTTTCACTTGCAGACAATCCCTTTTCAAGATCTGCATACCCAGAAGAAAAGTAGAACACTTCACCATCAGCAAGTATTGAGATTGACATTCCAGGCACACCTGATGTACGACGGGCATCATCTAGCAATGCTTGTATTGCCTCAGATTTCAAATCTGACAACGCATAACTTTGTGTTGCGAATCCTGGGAATAATATAAATATCGTTAATACAAAAACAATAGTCTTTTTCATACACTCTCCTTTTTGAAGAATTATAAGGATATAAATAACTTATTTTTATAACTATAAACTAAATTCTAATTTATCTTTCTATTTACCTATATAATATGAAATAATTGTGAAGAGTTACACTTAAACTAACGGGGGCGTTAGTTCAATAAGAAGTAAACAACTTTATTATTCATTTTTTAAGCATTACATAAGCAGATGGATATAATTTGAAACAACTTTAAAGAGGCTTGCTGCATATAGAATGTAGTAAGCCTCTTATCTTTTTTAGTCAAAATTCAATAACTTTATTATCACTATACAAATCAGCTGACACGAACATATCACTATTTTGAAGATTTTTAGAGCGTAAACTATAAGCAACTACCTTCTTTTTATATTGTTTTACAACATCAACATGCTCTTCATGACTGTAAATATAAAATGTGAAATCTTTTTTACCACGTTTTGCATGGATAATTAAAGGAGTGCCTTCATTATGGGGTGGTGCATAATAGCGATCTAAAAATAAACCTTCGTTAAAATCATGAATAATTTTTGATTTCTGTTCGCCTTCTACGTTATTTCCGTGAATTGTAATAGTCACATTCTCTTCTTCAAGTTTTGGATGTGTTTCGTACTTGCTAATAATGGATTCAATAACAGTGTTAGGAAGGCTAGAAACGATAATTTTAAATGCTCCAAATACAACTAACATTACAATAAACCAAGTCGTCATAGTAATCATCCCCTTTATTCTATTTAATAATATAACTCATATGGTAATAGTACATATGGTGAAGTTTTGTATAATTTGTGAAAAATATGCCATTTTTACGAATGAAATGTTAGAAAAATCAATTTTGTTACAAAAAGTTGAAATTGAAGTATTTTGAAAGAAAAAGGTTTATAATAAAAATATAACTAATAACCACATTACTAATTATAAGGAAGTGTAACTATGAGTACTGTAGCAATCGTATATGGTATTATTCTTTCCACAATTATTGTTTTGTTTTTCGTTGGGGTTTCACGTTATATTCATAAATGGAAAGAAGGCGTTGCGAAATTAAATCACATTGAAGAAGAACTTAGTGATTTAATGTTACATCATGGTAAGTAAAATCTTTCAACTAAACAATGTGAAGAATATCACAAAACATGCTTTCCTAATGAAGGCATGTTTTTTTGTTGTTTAAGAAAAGAAGTGTTTTTGTATAAATAATCTAATTATTACTTAAAAAGGGAAATTTATTTAGTATAATATATAATATGTTTATTTTAGGGGGAGTATCATGAGGGGATTAAAAGTTGTTGGAATTATAGCTGGAATTACTATAGTAGGCTGTATAGCTTTCTTTTCAGTGAAGGAATATGTCAATTCCAAAGAAGACTCTAATTATGTGCTAAATTACATAAAAGAACATAAGGATGATAAAACAACTTCTTTAATTGTTAAAAGAAATGGTGAAACATTGACATCAATAAATGAAAAAGAAAAACTACCGCTAGCAAGTATGTCGAAAATCGTTATAGCAATTGAATATGCTAAGCAAGTAGCTGAAGGGAAAATAAGAAAAGACGAGCAAATTTCATTGAAAGAATTAGAAAAATACTATGTGAAAAATACTGATGGTGGTGCACACTCTGCATGGCTAGATGATGTAAAAGTTAAAGAGTTAGTGAAGGGTGGTCAAACTTCTTTAGAAGAAGTAGTGAAAGGAATGATCCATTATAGTTCGAATGCGAATACATCATATTTATTGGACAAGTTTGGAGCAGCGCGGATAAATGAAAGTTTGAAAGAGTTAGGCTTAAATAGTCACGATGAATTTTATCCAACGTATACAGGGGCATTATATATGAGGGGCTATGTTGAAAAAGAACTGCATATTCCTCAAAATAAAGCATTGGACAAGCTACGTAATATGTCTAATGATGAATATGTTAAGCATGTATGGCAAATACATGAATGGATGAAAGACGAGAAAGAATGGACAAAACGCGAGATATCGTTAACAGCCGATATGGACTTTCAGCGTATTTGGTCAGATCGGTTTATAGGTGCAAATGCGAAGGATTACATGAGTTTACTGGAAAAGATAAATAGCAGAAATTATTTTACACCACAAATGCAAGGTGAGATTGAGAATATATTTAAGGGAACCGTAGGAGAGGGTATGTTCGAATTTGCTGGACAGAAAGGTGGTTCTACGGCATTTGTATTAACAAATAGTTTCTATGGTACTGATAAAAAAGGGAATAAGATTGAGATTGTCTTTATGATGAACAATTTGAGTGAAAAAGCATTTGAAAAACTTCTAAGTAATATGGATTACTTTATTCGAGATATTGTCATAAGTGAGGAATTCAGAAATAAATTATAATGAAATAATTTTATTATGTAAACAAAAGAGCGCTTATGCAAAGTGCTCTTTTTTAATACAGGATTTTCCAATATTGTTATTGAATATAAATTGAAAATAAGAAAGGAGGTTGAAAAATGACAACAATATATTTCGTTCGCCATGCCCATTCTACCTATACAAAAGAAGAACGGGAGCGACCTTTATCTGAAAAAGGGTACTTAGATGCAGAGAATGTAACACGCTTATTAAAAGATAAACATATTGAGGTTGTGATTTCTAGCCCGTATAAAAGAGCAATCCAAACTGTACAAGGAATTGCGAATACATATAAATTATTAATACAAGCAGAAGAAGATTTGCGTGAAAGATTATTGAGCACAGAGCCAGTATCAAATTTTAATGATGCTATGCAGAATGTGTGGGAAGATTGGAGTTTTGCATACGAAGGCGGAGAATCGAATGATGTCGCACAAAGGCGCGCTGTAATATGTATGCAAAATATATTAAAATAATATGAAGGTAAGAATATTGTAATAGGTACGCATGGAAATATTATGGTATTACTCATGAATTATTTTAATTCGAAATATGATTTTGAGTTTTGGAAAACACTTCATATGCCTGATGTGTATAAATTAAATTTTGATAAAAATCGTTTCATTTCTGCTGAAAGAATAGAGAAAACAGGTCATCGGTTAAATATTTTGTAAAAGTTTATCAAAAAAAGAGGAAAGAGAGAAGTTATTGTAGAAGTATGACTTTGTAACATAAAAAATATATGTTAAAGGAGGCTGTTTACATGTTTGAGAAAGAGAAAGAAGGGCTTATTGAAGTTCAAAACGTATATGAAATTGCACCAGAAGATGGAACAATTATTGGTATGGCAACGGAAGAAGAAATGGAAATTGCTGCTGAACTAGAGTTACAGTACTATGCCCATTCTCGTTTGTTAGAAGCAAATATTCAGTTAGACGGTTCCTCCTACAAAGAGTTACTTCAGGAGTTCCAGGAGTACGAAAGAAAATCAATGAGCTTTTGGCGAGCGATACATAAACGTTTAGCTGTGCCATGGGCGTGGGTACTACGTATTGATGTTGCGAATGGCCCTATATATGTAAGTAATGGAAGTTCATATTACGAAGAAATCGATGATGAAGAAGATTATGAATAGATAAGTAAGGAAGCAGCTTTAGTTGCTTCCTTTTTTTATTTGTAAGAAATGAATCGCCTCAATAATAATATCTGGTCGATCATTTTCTATACCGTGACTAGCATGTTCGGCAAGAATATATTGGTTGTTAGTTGAGAGGTGTAATTGTTCGTGAATTAGTTCTTGCCACATTGCTTCAAGTTGTATTGCTTCCTCTTTTGGCATGCCGCCATTAGTCAATTGAGTAATAGAATATTGAGGATCTCTACCGATAACGATTAATGGTATTTCTAATGTTTTACATAGCTCTTTTAGTGAGAGAGCACAGTTTTTCCACTCCGATAGTTCAGAAGCTGTCGCTTTATATAATGAAGGCGAGGTAGAGAATTCAATTTGCTGTTTTGATTGATCGGTGAGAATAGGTTTTAGTTCATTATAAAGTGTGTCTACATCCATTTTGGAATATATATTATATTTTTGAAACCAAACATCATCAGAATCAGTTTGATCAGAAATTGGTAAATGAAGTTCATCTAAACGGTGTAAGTTCATCGAAGTAGAATCAACTAAAATAAGTGCTTGCAGCTTATCTTCATGTAACA
Source organism: Bacillus sp. AF62 (assembly GCF_050312695.1). NCBI lineage: Bacteria > Bacillati > Bacillota > Bacilli > Caryophanales > Bacillaceae > Bacillus > Bacillus sp. AF62. The sequence continues at coordinate 71,785 of NZ_JBNPJZ010000046.1, forward strand.
TCGCAAAATGTTGTGCACATAATCCTCCATAGGAATGACCGATTAGAATAAATGGTTCTTGAATAGCTAGTTTGTTTAGTAACATATGTAGCTCTTTTGTAACTTGCCTTATTGTACGCGGCTGATTGCCTAAATCACTTTTTCCGTAACCTGGGCGATGGTATGAAACAACTGTAAAGTGCTCTGAAAGCTTTTCTATAATAGGAAACCAATCATAAAATGAGCAAGTCATTCCAGTTTGAATGACTACAGTTTGTTTACCAATTCCTTTTATATGTACTTCTATATTTTGCCCCATTATTTCTACAAATTTATGAATGTTAATTCCTCCTAAGCTTGAAATAATTTTTGACAAGCAGAGGGTGTTGCAAAACTAAAATAAATATGCAATGTTATGAATCAGAAAAACTAGCTGAACATGCAATAGATAGCGA
>NZ_JBNPJZ010000273.1:0-333 GCF_050312695.1 Bacillus sp. AF62
ACAGAGAGACTGTTCATTCGTATGCCATATCCTCAAGATGGGAAAGTCGTGTATGATGCTATACAATCGTCTCTTACCGAGCTTCAACCCTGGGTTGCTTTCGCCCAACGCAGACACACAGAAGTAGATATCGAAACTATTATCAGACAATATCATGTGGATTTTTTACAGCGAAAAGAACTCGTGTTTTTGTTGTTTCACAAGCAAACAGGAGCATTTGTGGCGTTTGCTAGCTTACATGAAATTAAGTGGAATTTATTAAAATTTAACTTGGGATATTGGATTGATTCGCGTTGGAGCAGAAACGGATATATGACAGAGGGGATAGAAGGC
>NZ_JBNPJZ010000035.1:0-333 GCF_050312695.1 Bacillus sp. AF62
CCGTAAAAGCCCGATTGGTTCAACTAATAATCAGTGGGGGATGAACAAAACCCCCACTGATTAAAGTTTCACTTTATAAGGGATAGAACCACATCGCTATCAAGCTAACTAGACAAAATACCCTCTAAAAAGAGCAAGGCGTTATTCTTTCTGAGAAATCATAGGAAAGGATAACGCCTTTATATCAATTTTAATATAATCGATTCACTTCTTTATAAAAAGTTTGGTTATTTTATTGAAGCTTATTTCACAAACACACCCGTTTGTTCACTTTTTTACTGTTTGAAAGCCATACTTTTTATATTGATTCATTTATTGGAAAAACCGAAAGTT
>NZ_JBNPJZ010000095.1:0-332 GCF_050312695.1 Bacillus sp. AF62
CGCGTGCATCATTTACCAAATGAGTTATCAGGTGGACAGAAGCAGCGTGTAGCGATTGCAAGAGCGATTGCGAATAACCCAACGTTCATTATGGCCGATGAACCGACTGGTGCACTTGATACGAAGTCTGGTGAGCAAGTTATGGATATTTTCACGAAGCTTAATGCAGAAGGTACGACGATTGTTATGGTTACGCATGAAGAGGAAGTAGCAGCGTATTCTTCCCGCCGCATTGTACTGCGAGACGGGAAAGTTACAGAAGATAGAAGGTGTGCGGTATGAGTTTACTAGATAGTATAAAAATTGCCCTATCTTCTATTTTAGCTCATAAA
>NZ_JBNPJZ010000274.1:0-332 GCF_050312695.1 Bacillus sp. AF62
TGGTATATATGGGATGGAAAACGATGGAGAGTGGATACGAAGAAAGAAATTGAAAGAATTACAGCAAAAGTTCTCCGAGGTCTTTTTCAATCAGAAGATGAATCAGAAATAAAATGGGCACGTATGTGTGAGCGGAGAAACGTTCGCATGAATAGTATCAAGGACCTGATGCCATTGGTTCCAGGGGCTCGTGAAGATTTTGATAGGCATACCTATTTATTCAATGTCGAAAATGGAATAGTAGATTTACAGACAGGGCAGCTTCGTCCGCATGATCGGGAGGTATATCTATCGAAAATCACCAATGTTACATTTGATGAGCAAGCGAAATG
>NZ_JBNPJZ010000275.1:0-332 GCF_050312695.1 Bacillus sp. AF62
ATACGTTGTTGTACATTCTACCCAAAAGATAGCAGGTGAATGAAATGAACTTACAACAAAAGATTGAAAGTGAGATAACCATTTTAAGGCGTCTAATTGATCGATACAAACGTTGTGATGATTCGGAATCCATTTGTATGGTGATTGCCTATGAATATGGATTGCAGATGTTGATGGAAGTATATGAAATGAGTAAACAAAAAGAGGTGCTGCTGTTTTGAATGGTGGAATTGAAGAACTAGAAAAGTCATTAAGTGTGGAACAACGAAGGTTAAGTGAACACAAAAGAGAGTTAGAAAGGCTAATAGAAAAGAAACCGATTGTGGAACAAA
>NZ_JBNPJZ010000276.1:0-332 GCF_050312695.1 Bacillus sp. AF62
TGATCGGCCACGGCACGCGCAACCAGGCCTATGTCTATCGGCCGGTGGTGCAGGCCGACTCGGTTGCCGAGACTGCGCTCCAGCGCCTGGTGCACACTTTCTTTCAGGGCTCGGCGGCGCGCGCCGCGACTGCGTTGCTCGGCATGGAGAAGGCGCTGACCCGCGCGGAAATCGACGAGCTCCAGCGCGCGATCGACGAAGCGCGGGGAGAAGCGGAATGATCCCGGACCTGCTGATCGAGCTGGGCTGGAAATCCGCGCTGGCCTGTGGCGTCGCGCTGCTCGCCGGCCAGGCATTGCGCGGCCGGCCCGCCGCGCAGCGGGTGGCGGTGC
>NZ_JBNPJZ010000085.1:0-326 GCF_050312695.1 Bacillus sp. AF62
TCCATTATCGGCATCATATTCGGCATTTGATTGTTATCCATTATCGGCATTATATTCGGCATTTGATTGTTATCCATTATCGGCATTATATTCGGCATTTGATTGTTATCCATAATTGGCATTATATTCGGTGGCTGGTTGTTATCCATAATTGGCATTTGAATATTTGGCATTTGAATATTTGGCGGTATGACTTGTGGAATAACTACATTTTCTTTCGATACATTTGGCGATACTATATTCCCTACGTTTTCTTTCTTCACTTGCGGCGATATTATATTCCCTACATTTTCTTTCTTCACTTGCGGTGACACTATATTCCCTAC
>NZ_JBNPJZ010000277.1:0-320 GCF_050312695.1 Bacillus sp. AF62
TGGGAAAATATGAGTCAGAGTAGCTCTTTCCGTCTCGCATATGAAGCACGTGAAAAAGTGTTATTTGATGAACAAGCGAAATTAGCACATGCACGTGAGGTTGGTATAGAAGAAGGTATGGAAAAAGGAAAACAAGTAGGGAAAGAAGAAGGGCTTCAAGAGGGGATAGAAAAAGGGAAAATCCAACTTATCCAAGGCATGCATAAAAATGGCATGGATATCGAAGATATTGCGAAGTTTACGAATATAGAACTGTCGGAAATACGCCATATTTTAGAGAAGTAAAGTGTACCGTACACTTTTTCACAAGGTTTGATGAT
>NZ_JBNPJZ010000278.1:0-320 GCF_050312695.1 Bacillus sp. AF62
ACTGGTTCCACTGGACTTACTGGCTCCACTGGGCCTACTGGAACTACTGGCTCTACCGGTTCCACTGGAACTACTGGCTCTACTGGGGCTACTGGCTCCACTGGATCTACCGGCTCCACTGGACCTACTGGTTCCACTGGACCTACCGGGGCTACTGGAACTACTGGACCTACTGGGGCTACTGGCTCCACTGGATCTACCGGGGCTACTGGAACTACTAGTTCCACTGGACCTACCGGGGCTACTGGAACTACTGGGGCTACTGGCTCTACCGGCTCCACTGGATCTACTGGTTCCACTGGACCTACCGGGGCTACTGG
>NZ_JBNPJZ010000279.1:0-317 GCF_050312695.1 Bacillus sp. AF62
TGGGGCCTTAGCTCAGCTGGGAGAGCGCCTGCCTTGCACGCAGGAGGTCAGCGGTTCGATCCCGCTAGGCTCCACTTTATTTAATATATGTCTCGGAGGTATACCCAAGTTCGGCTGAAGGGATCGGTCTTGAAAACCGACAGGCGGTGAGAATCGCGCGGGGGTTCGAATCCCTCTACCTCCTCCATTTTTAAAAATGGTTTAGACATATAATAATAAAATATTTATTTTTTCCTTCATGGAGGTATACCCAAGTTCGGCTGAAGGGATCGGTCTTGAAAACCGACAGGCGGCGAGAGTCGCGCGGGGGTTCGAAT
>NZ_JBNPJZ010000004.1:0-66103 GCF_050312695.1 Bacillus sp. AF62
CCATTAGCTCAGTTGGTAGAGCATCTGACTTTTAATCAGAGGGTCGAAGGTTCGAATCCTTCATGGCTCACCATTTTCGCGGAAGTAGTTCAGTGGTAGAATACAACCTTGCCAAGGTTGGGGTCGCGGGTTCGAATCCCGTCTTCCGCTTTATTACTAAGGGGCCTTAGCTCAGCTGGGAGAGCGCCTGCCTTGCACGCAGGAGGTCAGCGGTTCGATCCCGCTAGGCTCCATCTAAATAGAAAAAGCTTACATCATATGATGTAAGCTTTTTTGTGTTTAAAAAGACAACTTTTATATTTATCGTTTAAAATGAAGAAAACGTAAAAATAAGGGATGGGGGATAATTGTGAAAGTTGTTATTGCATCTGATTCATATAAAGAAAGCCTAAAAGCTATAGAAGTATGTGAAGCTATTGAAAGAGGTTTTAGAGCAATTTTTCCTAATGCAAAGTATGTGAAAATACCAATTGGAGATGGAGGAGAAGGGACGGTTGAATCGCTTGTTGATGCTACAGGGGGGAGAATTATATCAATTAGTGTGACAGGACCGCTTAGAGAAAGTGTGCAAGCTTTTTATGGCGTGTCTAAAGATAAAAAGACAGCGTTTATTGAAATGGCAGCAGCATCAGGATTACAGCACGTTCCAGTTGAAAAGCGAAACCCACTTATTACAACGACAAAAGGAACAGGAGAACTTATATTACATGCGCTAAATCAAGGGGCGGAGTACATAATTTTAGGACTTGGAGGAAGTGCTACAAATGATGGTGGGGCAGGCATGTTAGCAGCTTTAGGAGTAAGATTTATAAATGACAAGGGTGAAGTAATAGATCCATCTGGAGGTACGTTACATTCGATTGTTGCTATTGATTTTTCACAAATGGACCCACGCTTAAAGGGGGTAAAGATAGAAGCGGCATGTGATGTGGATAATCCATTAGTCGGAATGCAGGGAGTATCTTTCGTATTTGGGAGACAAAAGGGTGCAAATGTAGAGATGATGAAAGAGCTAGATGAGAATTTAAAACATTATGCGAATATCCTTAAAAGATATGTATCTTCTGATGTATCTGAAATACCTGGTGCAGGGGCAGCAGGAGGAATGGGAGCGGCTGTTATTTCAGTGCTAAAGGGAGACTTGCGAAGGGGTATTGAAATTGTATTGGATTATACAAATTTCGATAAACATATAGAAGATGCAGATCTCATTATAACTGGTGAAGGTAGAATAGATGAACAAACTGCATATGGGAAGGCTCCTGTTGGTGTTGCGGGGCGTGCGAAACGTTTTTCTGTGCCTGTAATTGCTATTGGAGGGTCTGTATCATCTGATTATTCAGCCGTGTACGAGAAAGGAATAGATGCGGTATTTAGTATTACAACGAGACCGATGACACTAGAAGAAGCATATAGAGTAGCAGAAGAAAATATTGAAATGACAACGAAGAATATTGCAACAGTATGGAAAATAGCGTCAGAAAAACACTTCTAAATGTAGGGGTGTTTTTTTATTATTATTTAATAATAGTGATTGTGATTGTTTCATTAAGTTAACTTTATACATAGAATAGTCTTGAAATTTGATTTTCAACGTGAATATAAGTGAATAATTTGTATATCCATACAGAAAAATGTCGAGTTGAGTCAGACTATATAAAAGATTTAAAATATTTAGTGAAGGCACAGAAGGGGGATACTATCTATGAAAAAAGAAATCTCAGTTATTGGAGTTCCAATGGATTTAGGGCAGATGCGTCGTGGCGTTGATATGGGACCGAGCGCAATCCGTTATGCAGGGGTAATTGAAAGAATTGAAGAAATTGGATATGACGTTAAAGATATGGGAGATATATGTATAGAGAGAGAAAAAGAGATAGATGAAAATACAAAATTAAGAAACCTTACACAAGTTGCAACTGTATGTAATGAATTAGCAAGTAAGGTGGATCATATTATAGAAGAAGGTCGTTTTCCACTTGTATTAGGTGGTGACCATAGTATTGCTATCGGTACATTAGCTGGTGTAGCAAAACATTATAAAAACTTAGGTGTTATTTGGTATGATGCACACGGTGATTTAAATACAGAGGAAACTTCACCATCTGGAAATATTCACGGTATGTCACTTGCAGCAAGTTTAGGGTATGGACATTCTTCACTTGTAGATTTATATGGAGCATATCCAAAGGTGAAAAAAGAGAATGTCGTAATTATCGGTGCGCGTGCATTGGATGAAGGAGAAAAAGATTTCATTCGCAATGAAGGTATTAAAGTGTTCTCAATGCATGAAATTGATCGTATGGGGATGACGGCTGTTATGGAAGAAACAATCGCATATTTATCTCATACTGATGGTGTACACTTATCATTAGATTTAGATGGTCTTGATCCTCATGATGCACCAGGTGTTGGGACGCCTGTAATTGGTGGTCTATCTTATCGTGAAAGCCACTTGGCGATGGAAATGTTAGCAGAAGCGGATATTATCACATCTGCTGAATTTGTTGAGGTAAATACGATTTTAGATGAGAGAAATAGAACGGCAACAACAGCAGTTGCTTTAATGGGTTCTTTATTCGGTGAAAAACTAAAATAAATGTAAGAAAAGCAACTGAGAAGTTGCTTTTTTTATTTGAAAATAGGCGTATAATAATGATTTATATTATACTGTAAGATAAAAATGTTTGACATCTTACCAATTTGAGCTAAAGGGGGTTGTTTGTAATTGTCGTTTGTTTCATGTATGGTATAATTAACTAGTTGTTGGAAATACATACAGATAGAGCATAAAACAATATTTCAATATATGGATAGAATTGCTCGTAAGTAGGAGGAAGGGATAGCATGCCTTTTGAAGATACGACCATTTTGAAATATCTTAGTACGGCATTAGATATTGCCATTGTATGGTTTATTATATATAAGCTGATTCTCATAATCCGAGGGACGAAAGCTGTTCAACTTTTAAAAGGGATTACAGTTATCATTGTCGTTAAGATGATTAGTATTTTCCTTGAATTGCATACGTTATCTTGGCTAACTGAACAAGTATTAACATGGGGATTTTTAGCCGTTATTATTATCTTTCAGCCAGAATTGCGAAGAGCACTTGAGCAGCTAGGGCGCGGGAGTTTATTTTCGCGTGTTGGACCGCATGAGGATGATGAACCTGAAATGGTTGCAACAGCGATAGCAAAAGCAACCGAATATATGGGGAAACGTAGAATAGGTGCATTAATTACTTTGTCAAAAGAGACCGGTATGGGTGATTATGTGGAAACGGGTATTCCGCTGAATGCAAACGTATCATCGGAATTACTTATTAATATTTTTATTCCAAATACACCTCTTCATGACGGAGCGGTAATTATGCAAGGAAGTACAATTAAAGCAGCAGCATGCTATCTTCCATTATCAGAAAGTCCGTTTATTTCTAAAGAATTAGGAACTAGACATCGTGCTGCAATGGGAGTTAGTGAAGTTACTGATAGTATTACAGTAGTTGTGTCTGAAGAAACTGGTCAAATTTCTTTAACGAAAAATGGTAAGTTGCATCGTGATTTGAAGACAGAACAGCTGAAGGATATGTTATTAGCTGAATTTAGTGGGAACGAAAAAACGACTTCTTCGTCTTTATGGAATTGGAGGAGAAAGCGTCATGGATAAGTTAATGGAGAATCATTGGTTTTTAAAAGGGATCTCATTACTATTGGCGTGTATGCTTTTTATGTCAGCGACGTTAACTGAGAAAAATACGACATCAGGTATATTACCTTTTGCAAATGATACGAAAGAAACATTAACTAATTATGAGATTAATCTTAAGTATGATGAGGAGAAATATATTGTAAGTGGTATTCCAGCAGAGGGCGTTAAGGTGAAGTTAGAAGGCCCAAAAGCATCAGTTGCTACAGCAAAAGCAAAAAAACAATTTGACATACCAATTGATTTGCGAGATAGTCCAAAAGGAACTTATGAGATTTCTTTAAAAACGAACGGGCTTCCAGACGATGTGAAAGGAACAGTTCAGCCATCAACAATTAAAGTTACTCTTCATGAAAAGGCGAGAAAATATGTTCATGTAGATTTGAAATTATCAAATGAGGATCAAATGCCAGCGGGGGCTACTCTCGAAAAATCAAGCATTAAACCGGATACTGTTGAGGTAGTTGGGACGAAAGAAGAAATTGAAAGCATTTCATCTGCCAAAGCGTATGTTGATTTAAAAGGTGTTAATAAAACTGTTACAAAAACGCCCGAAGTTACATTATACAATAAAGAAGGAAAACGTTTAAATGTAAGAACAAGTCCATCTAAAATTAGTGTAACGTTGAATGTGGCAACGCAAACTACAGCCAATAATACTGAAAAAACTGTTCCTGTAACGTATACGAAGAAGGGGAGTTTAGCAGAAGGATTGGCAGTTACAAATATCAGTGTCGAGCCGAGAGAAGTAACGATAGCTGGTCCAAAAGATATTTTGGATAATATACAATCGCTAGAGGGGGTCGAAGTAGATCTTAGTCAATTGACAGAGTCTACAACATTCGATGCCTCTGTTTTATTACCCAAGGGTGTAACCAGTGCAAAACCGAATCAAGTGAAGGTTTCGGTGGGAGTGCAAAAAACAAAACAAACGAAAACAAAAACAAAAACGATTGATGGCATCCCAATCCAAAAAAATGGACTTTCTAAAGATGTTACGGTTCAGCTAATTTCGCCGCAAGATGGAAAGATAAGTGTTGATATTTCAGGAGAAGCAAGTATAGTAGATAAAATAACAGCTGCCCAAATAACAGCGGTAATTAATTTGCAAAATGTATCTTCAGGGACGAAAGATATTTCTATTCAAGTGAGTGGACCTGGTAATATTTCAATAGAGCCAAAACAAAAAAGTGCTAAAGTTACTATTGTAAAGAAAGAAAAACCAGATAAAGAAGTACAGGGCAACGGTCAACAACCGGATTCAAACACCAATCAAGAAAATCAAAATGAGAAGCCAAAAAATCCTGAATCCAATCAAGAAAAAGAAACGGAACAGGAAAATAATCAAAACCAAAATCAAGATAAAGATAAAGAAACTAGTCAAGAACCAACGGTAGATAACCATAATCAAAAAGAGCAAGAAAAAGGAGCGAATCATAATGGGTAAATATTTTGGTACAGATGGAGTACGTGGAGTTGCAAATAAGGAGTTAACACCTGAATTAGCTTTCAAAATTGGGCGTTTTGGTGGTTATGTATTAACAAAAGATACAGATCGTCCAAAAGTAATTATCGGTCGTGATACACGTGTATCTGGCCATATGTTAGAAGGAGCTTTAGTAGCAGGTCTATTATCAACTGGAGCAGAAGTAATGCGCCTTGGCGTTATTTCTACACCGGGCGTTGCTTATTTAACAAAAGCACTAGATGCACAAGCAGGTGTTATGATTTCTGCATCTCATAATCCAGTACAAGATAACGGTATTAAATTCTTTGGTTCAGACGGCTTTAAATTAACAGATGAGCAAGAAGCTGAGATTGAAGCTTTATTAGACAAAGAAGTTGATGAACTACCACGTCCGACAGGTACTAATCTTGGACAAGTGAGCGATTACTTTGAAGGTGGACAAAAATATTTACAGTACATTAAACAAACTGTTGAGGAAGATTTCTCTGGCCTACATATCGCTTTAGATTGTGCACATGGTGCAACTTCTTCTCTAGCTCCATACTTATTTGCAGACCTAGAAGCTGATATTTCAACAATGGGAACTTCTCCAAACGGTATGAATATTAACGAGGGTGTAGGATCTACACATCCAGAAGGCTTAGCTGAATTGGTAAAAGAAAAAGGTGCGGATATCGGACTTGCTTTTGATGGCGATGGCGACCGTTTAATTGCTGTAGACGAAAAAGGAAACATCGTTGACGGTGATCAAATTATGTTTATTTGTGCGAAGTACATGAAAGAAACTGGTCAATTAAAACATAATACAGTTGTTTCAACTGTTATGAGTAACTTAGGTTTCTACAAAGCACTTGAAACAAACAATATTACAAGTGATAAAACAGCAGTTGGTGACCGCTATGTAATGGAAGAGATGAAACGCGGTGGTTACAACTTAGGTGGAGAACAATCTGGCCATATTATCTTACTTGATTACATTACAACTGGTGACGGAATGTTAAGTGCACTTCAACTTGTAAACATCATGAAAATGACGAAAAAACCATTATCTGAGCTTGCAGGAGAAATGACGAAATTCCCACAATTGCTAGTAAACGTTCGTGTAACAGATAAAAAATTAGCATTAGAAAATGAAAAAATTAAAGAAATTATTCGTGTTGTAGAGGAAGAAATGAACGGTGATGGCCGTATTCTTGTTCGTCCATCTGGAACAGAGCCACTTATTCGTGTAATGGCAGAAGCACCAACACAAGAAGTTTGTGATGCATATGTACATCGCATTGTAGAAGTTGTGAAAGCCGAAGTTGGCGCTGAGTAATTAGCTGAATTTATATGAAAAAGGAGCACAAAAAGTGCTCCTTTTTCATATGTTTTATAGACGATGAAAAAAATTTCATTGACGGTTTATCCATGTTTGTTATAAGATGGTCTTGTTCTTTTTCTCAAAGGAAATATTGTAAATTATAAAAGCGCCAGAACTACAAATAGTGTAGTTGACGAGGTGGGGTTTATCGAGATTTCGGCGGATGACTCCCGGTTGTTCATCACAACCGCAAACTTTTACTTAAATCATTAAGGTGACTTAGTGGACAAAGGTGAAAGTGTGATGAGAGAAGAGGAACGGATGAAAACTAGCTGTATAAGTATATACGGACTTAAACCCAATCGAGAGGAAGGTGAAAGCCGTTACAAGCTTACAGGGCTAGCAATATGTAATCCGTTTTTTTAGTATAAATAAAAATGGTATCGGACTATGTCGTTACATGTTCGCAGAGCAGTGTAAGCATTTGTAACGGCGACTAAACATGTGTGGAATCGTAGGATTTATTGGAGAGCAAGATGCAAAGGAAATTTTATTAAAAGGTTTAGAAAAGCTAGAATATCGTGGATATGATTCAGCAGGTATTGCAGTACAAGCAGAGAACGGTGTTGTTGTATACAAAGAAAAAGGCCGTATCGCAAAACTTCGTGAAATCGTAGATGAGAATGTAGCAGCAAGCGTAGGTATCGGACACACACGCTGGGCTACACACGGTGTTCCAAGTAAAGTAAACGCGCATCCGCATCAAAGTACATCAAAACGCTTTACACTAGTTCATAACGGTGTAATTGAAAACTATGAATTAGTGAAAAAGAAATATTTACAAGATGTAACGTTCGTAAGTGAAACAGATACAGAGATTATCGTACAGCTTATGGAACAACAAGTGAGCACAGGATTAAGTGTAGAAGAAGCGTTCCGTAATACGCTATCTCTTTTACATGGCTCTTATGCAATCGGATTACTTGATGCTGAAAATCCAAACATGATTTATGTTGCTAAAAACAAAAGCCCGCTATTAGTAGGTGTTGGTGACAACTTTAATGTTGTGGCGAGCGACGCTATGGCGATGTTACAAGTTACAGATCAATTTATTGAGTTAATGGATAAAGAAATCGTAATCGTAACGAAAGAAAGTATTACAATTAAAAACTTACAAGGTGAAACGATTGAACGTGCACCGTTTACAGCGGAATTAGATGCAAGTGATATTGAAAAAGGAACATACCCTCATTTCATGCTTAAAGAAATCGATGAGCAACCACTTGTAATCCGTAATATAATTCAAAAGTATCAAGATGAAAATGGCGAGATTGAATTAAATCAAGACATTCGCAATGCGATTTTAGATAGCGATCGTATTTACATCATTGCATGTGGAACGAGCTATCATGCAGGTCTTGTTGGAAAACAATTTATCGAGAAGTTTGCAAAAATGCCAGTTGAAGTGCATGTAGCAAGTGAATTCTCTTATAACATGCCATTATTAACAGAAAGACCATTCTTCATTTACATTTCACAAAGTGGTGAAACAGCTGATAGCCGTGCAGTACTTGTACAAACGAATGAAATGGGTCATAAAGCATTAACGATTACAAACGTACCTGGTTCTACGCTTTCTCGTGAAGCCGATTATACACTTCCGTTATATGCGGGACCAGAAATCGCAGTTGCATCAACGAAAGCTTACACAGCACAGCTTGCAGTACTTTCAATCTTAGCTGCGGACATTGCTAAAGCAAAAGGTGAAGTTCTTGATTTCGATTTAACACACGAATTAGGACTTGTAGCAAATGCAATGATAGAACTTTGTGATCAAAAAGAAGAAATGGATGCATTAGCAAAACAATTTTTAGCAACAACTCGTAACTGTTTCTTCATCGGACGTAGCGTAGACTTCTACGTAGGATTAGAAGGTGCGTTAAAGCTAAAAGAAATTTCTTACATCCAAGCAGAAGGATTTGCTGGAGGAGAATTAAAACACGGTACAATCGCCTTAATCGAAAACGGTACACCAGTTATCGCACTTGCTACACAAGAGCACGTAAACCTTGGAATTCGCGGCAACGTGAAAGAGGTAGTAGCACGCGGAGCTAACCCATGTATCATCTCAATGAAAGGCTTAGAAATGGAAGGAGACAGCTTTGTATTACCAGCTGTACACGAAGCACTAGCACCGCTAGTAGCAGTTATTCCATTACAACTTATCTCATACTACGCAGCACTTCACCGCGAGTGTGACGTTGATAAGCCACGTAACTTAGCTAAGTCTGTTACTGTTGAGTAGGAGATTGGTAGGTTAATAAATATAGTTGTAGCTTTAAAATAAATTTACAAATTTGCACCCCTTTAGATATTTTATCTAAAGGGGTGTTTTTGTGTCGAAAAATAACATCTAGAATTGGTAAGTGGATAGAACCCTATAGATTAAAGTTTTACTTTATTGGATTTACTTTTATTTATCTGAATTTTCCGTTACTATTTTAAGTATCCGTGAACAATTTCCTTTATTACGACAAGAAGAGACGGTAGATTCATGGACATTACAAGGGGGCTTATTATATGAAAGTGACAGCAAAAACATATTTAAGTATAGAAGAGATTATTTCATTACCGGCCGTATCAAGTGCAAACATAAGTGATGATGGCAAAAACGTAGCATTTGTTAAGAAGACGGCTGATTGGAAAGACAATACATATAGGAATCACGTATGGATATATGAAAAAGATAAGAAGCAAAGTTACCCATTATCAAATGGTGATATAGATAGTACACATCCATTATGGTCTCCAGATGCTAGGTGTATCGCATATCTTAGTCCAGTTGGTGATGGGGAAAATCAGATATTTGTTAAGTCACTAGATGATTATAGAGAGGTTCAAATTACTGATGAGAAACAAGGAGTCAGTACATTCAAATGGGGTCCTACTGGCAAGGGTCTTTATTATGTTACGCAGTCAAAAGAATGTGAGGAGATAAAGAAACGTAAGGACCTATATGGAGATTTTCAACATATAGGTAAGGAACACCAGAATAATTGTTTATATTACATTGAAATAGAAAAGGTGATACAAAGTGATACAGATGAACACGAGAACAGAGTTGTTTATCAATTAACGGATGGTAAGGATTTTCATATCCATGAATTTGATGTTTCAAATGATGGTAAAAAGGTTGTATTTATGGCGACACCAAGCTCAAATATGGAAGATTATATAAATGGAGATCTATACATACTCCATATTAAAGCTGGAGAGCTACAAAAGCTGAATGTGGATAAGTCGTTGGGAGGGAGTGTTTGCTTTTCTCCTGACGGCAGTAAAATATGTTACACAGCAAGCATAAGAGAGAAGGATTACTATAGAAACCATATACAAGATAGTACGTTAGAGATATATGATATGAATACTGGAGAGGTAATTCAGCCTCTAACAAACTTTGATAGTACGGTTATGCCATTACAGTGGACAGCTAAAGGAATTTTAATTAGATGGCAGGATAAAACGAATTATCGTATTGGATTACTAGCTGAAGATGGCACTGTGGAAATATTAAGCGACAAGGTAAATGGCTTTATAATGGATGCCTCTATAACAAAGGATGGAAATCATATAACCTATAATAAGGCTATAACAAATGAAACCTTTGAAATCTATTTAGACGATAAAAAAATAACGGATGAAAATAGCTTTTTCAAAGGGAAACTTAAAAGTAACAGGGAAATCATCTCATGGAAAAGTAGTGATGGTCTTGAAATAGAAGGTGTTTTATCAACGCCAGTAGAGTTTGACACTAATAAAAAATATCCTTTATTAGCAGTAATTCACGGTGGTCCGGCTTGGGCATCTTTTCCGATATTTTCAGACTGCTTCAATGAGAAATATCCGATTGAACAGTTTGTTGAAAAAGGCTTTATCGTTTTAGAGCCAAATTACAGAGGAAGTTCAGGTTATGGTAATGAATTTTTAAAAGCTAACTATAGAAAACAGGGGATTGCTGACTACGACGATGTTATATCAGGAGTTGATAAACTAGTTGATCAAGGGATAGTAGATAAAGATAGAGTAGGAGTTATGGGATGGAGCAACGGTGGATATGTATCAGCTTTCTGTTCTACATTTAGTAGCAGGTTTAAAGCTATTTCAGTTGGCGGTGGAATTACTAACTGGAGTACCCATTATGTAAATACAGATATACCTTACTTTATTAGAATGTATTTAGGAAATACTCCATGGAATGATCCAGAGATATATACGAAGACATCGCCTATGACGTATATTAAATCAGCTTGTACGCCTACCTTAATTCAGCATGGAGAAAAGGATGCAAGAATTCCAATTACAAATGCATATGATCTATATCAAGGATTAATGGATATGGAAGTGGATACAGAATTAATTATATTTAAAGGAATGGCATATAGTCCTAATCAGCCGGGAATGAATGTAGCTATTATGAAGCAGAATTTGATGTGGTTTTCACACTATATTCTTGGAGAAAGTATGGAGGGTTTTAGAACTTTATAATGGATGTTTGTACAAGACATAAGGCTGAAACGGTCTTCATCTTGAGATGATTTATTATAAAATATATACTTAAACTAATATCTGTACACACATCAGGGAGGACTAGTATGACAGGAAATAAAAATGACTTACAAGTAGAAAAACGTCAAGAGTTATTGAAAGTATTGCAAGCTCGTTTTGAGAAAAATATGAACCGCCATGAAGGGCTTGAATGGGCTAAGGTTGAAGCTAAGATAGAAGCTGATGCTGAAAAATTATGGTCACTTAACGAAATGGAAGTAACTGGCGGTGAGCCGGATGTTGTCGGTTATGATGAAGAAAAGGACGAATATACTTTCTATGATTGTTCAAAGGAGAGTCCTAAAGGCCGCAGAAGTCTTTGTTATGATCTTGAAGCGTTAGAATCAAGAAAAAAACATAAACCAGAAAATAATGTTATTGATGTTGCAAATGCTATGGGCATTGAACTATTAACGGAAGAACAATATCGGGAATTGCAACAACTTGGGGATTTTGACATGAAATCATCAAGTTGGGTACAAACACCTTCAGATATTCGAGAACTCGGTGGTGCTCTATTTTGCGATTATCGCTTCGGACATGTTTTCGTGTACCACAATGGAGCAGATTCCTATTACGCTGCCAGAGGTTTTCGTGGCTCGTTAAAAGTTTAAATTAGGATAAATAAGAAAAAGAGCCTATACTCAGGCTCTTTTTCTTATTTATATTTTAAAAGTAAACTGTTACTACGCAGTTTTACTTAATTTATATGTTCCGTGGTTATTTTTACGGAAAAGTTTAGGGAAAACATAGCCATCTAATCCAATACGTCCAGCGTTTTGCCCTGCAACTAAAATGAACATAGTTAAAATAAGCAGATTTGGGTTTACACTAACAGTTCCGCTTAATAAAAATGAAAGATTCATTATAATTCCGAAAAATGCAGCTGTTTTTGTTAATCCGCCTAAAATTAAACCTAGACCTACTAAAATTTCTCCCCATTGAACTAAAAAGCTAAATAGGTCTGCGTTTGGAAGAACAAAATGTTGAAGAAAATCTGCCCACCAACTTTGTACTGCAGGGTGGTCACCTGATGCTTGAGCAATAGCGCCCTTTAGAAAACCACTTGCGTCAAAAGATTGTCCGAAGACTTTGCCTATCCCAGCAGCGAGCCATGCATATCCTATGTAAAATCGTAAAAATAATAATATGAAAGCAGCACGTTTATCAGTTCTTAAAAAATTGATAATCATTGAAATCCCTCCAATATTGTATTTACAAGTTTATTATATATCCATTGTGAAAAAATTCACAATGGATAAAGTGTGAACAAAAATGGTGTTTTTATAAAATGAAAAAGGCATATAACAATCATATGTTATATGCCTTTCTATTATATGTTTAGTAATCTATTTAGGTAATGTAAATTTAACTTTTTTACCTTGTGAAATATCTTTAGCTTCTTTATTTCTCATAGGTCCTAACTCAATCTCAAAGCTTTTGTCTTTCCAAATCTTTTCATACTGCTCTTGATCTAAAATATATACTTGTAGTAACTCTCCAGATGTTCCAGTTTTAACTGCAGCGTTATAGTCGTAATTTAGTAGCATCCCTTCATTAATCGTATATTGTGTACCATCATTCACTCTCAATGTAGAGCTTATAGGAGACAGTGAAACGTCTTGAGCATCTTTGTTATCAAGCTTGAATTTTACTGTTAACAGAACAAGACCGTTTTTAAAATTTGCAAAGCGTGGAGCTTCGACAGAATTTGGTGTGAATTGAGTGAATTGGTATCCGTCTAATGTAACATTAACAGCGCCTAATTCTTGGCTGTTATTAATACTTGATTTCTCTTTTAACATTTTTTTATCGCCCATGTTATTAGCTGTAGCTTTATCTTGGTAGAAAGTATTATCTGTTGCAACTTTTTCAGCACCCTGTTTGTTTAAACTTAATGAAAAGCTTCCAGGATTTCCGATTGGAGCATCAAATTTTCCTTTATTAGCTTGTGCAGTTGGGACTGTGACTGAGACTGTTGAGAGACTTGAAATTTTCGCTAGATCATCTTTTCCGAATGGATAAGCGATATAACCAGAAATAGTTTCTCCTGCTTTTACTAAGTAATCATTCGTTGGAGCAAGTTTAGTTGGGAGCTGATCTTCTTTTGGAATTAAATCTTTATAGTTACTATATGCTTTCTGAGCGCCAGTAAATGACATGTCCAATGCTGGCATATAATAAATATCTTTAGCTGAACTATTTTTTACGCTGTAGTTCACAAGAATAACTCCGCCTTCTGTTTGACGATTAAACGGAATATCGAAGTTTGTATGGAATCCATTTAATTCAACTAATGTGTAACTATTCATTGAAACTGAAACATCTTCAGCTTTATAGACTTGTGGTTCTTTATTTTCAAAAAGAACTTTTGTTTTACCACCTGTTTCTTTTTCCATATAGGAAATCAGCTTAGAGTAGTCGCTTGATCCAGTAGCTGTATTTTCAGGCTTTTTATCTTCAGTTTTTTTATCTTCGGATTTTTTTTCAGTAGGTTTACTTTCTTTCGTTGTATCTGTTTTTTCCGTTTTGCTTTCTTTTGTTGCATTCTCTTTTTGTTCTTTATTTGTCGTATCGCTTTGACCACAGCCGGTTATTACAAAAGCTGCTACGATTACTGCAGAAAATAAAGAAAGTAATTTTTTTGACATGTTTCTTCCCCCTATTTGTTTAAAACTAAATTCTCACATTAGCCCCACATTTTATTATAAGAAGGTTAGTCAATATTTACCAGTATTTTTCTGATTATTTCCATTATTTATTATATTATAATATAATAAATTCAATAGAAGTTTGGAATGGAATATTGGTTTTTATTTTTTTATCATTTGAAATAGTACATCATATTGGTATGATAGAAACAGAGATATATGGAAAGGAGACAAGGACTCGATATGTGGATGAACTTGTAATGATTAGAAATTGGATAGATGAATTTTTCTCTCATAAGTGAGGGTTTATTTAGCTATTTGTAAATCATGCAAGGACTGCATAGTTGGCTTGTACATCCCTTTTGTAAGGACAGAGGTCTAGGTGGGGAAATTTATATCTCTTATATAAAGTATGCGTCCTTTAAACTTGGAGGAGTATATGATGAACCAATTAAAAAATAAAGTAGCAGTTGTTACAGGCGTAAGTCGTCTAGACGGTATAGGAGCAGCGATTTGTAAAGAATTAGCTGCGGCAGGATACGATATATTTTTTACGTATTGGACGGATTATGATAAAGAGATGCCTTGGGGCGTTGATAAAAATGAACAAATACAATTAAAAGAAGAGCTATTACAAAAAGGTGTTAGAGTATTGAGCATGGAGTTAGATTTAACTCGGAATGATGCACCGAAAGAGCTTTTAAATAAAGTTACTGAACAATTAGGGTACCCTCATATATTAATTAATAATGCAGCATATTCTACGAATAATGATTTCTCTACGTTGACTGCTGAAGAATTAGATAAGCATTATATAGTGAATATTCGTGCGACTACATTGCTCAGTAGTCAATTTGCCCGAGGATTTGATAAGAAATCTGGTGGTAGAATTGTTAATATTACTTCGGGGCAATTTCAAGGTCCTATGGCAGGAGAACTAGCTTATGCGACAACGAAGGGAGCTATTGATGCTCTTACTAGTACGTTGTCAGCAGAGGTAGCTCATTTAGGAATAACAGTGAATGCAATTAATCCAGGACCAACCGATACAGGATGAATGAATGAAGAGATAAAACAAGGGTTAAAGCTGATGTTTCCTTTTGGCAGAATTGGTGAGCCAAAGGATGCAGCTAGACTCATTAAATTTTTAGTAAGTGAAGAAGCTGAGTGGATTACGGGGCAAGTTATTCATTCAGAAGGTGGATTTAAAAGATAAAAAGAAGGCATCTCACTCCAGTGAGATGCCTTCTTTTTTAATCTTTCTTCAGTCTTCTTGCAACACTATTCCCTAAAGACTGTAATCCTTGAACGAGGATAATTAGAATAAAGACGGTTGCATACATTACTTCAGGTTCATAGCGTAAATGTCCGAAGCGATATGCTAAGTCCCCTAGCCCGCCAGCACCTACAAGACCAGCCATTGCTGTTGCGCCGATTAAGCCAATCGTTGCAATTGTTAATCCAAGTACAAGGGAGGGACGAGCTTCTTTCACCATGACGTGCCAAATGATTTTTATAGTAGAGACTCCCATCGCTTGGTAGGCTTCAATGACACCGCGATCTACTTCTAGTAAAGCCGTCTCCATTAAACGTGCGATATAGGGAGCTGTGAAGACGACAAGTGGTACGATCACACCTTGCACGCCAATGGATGTTCCCATTAGAAACTTTGTAAAAGGTAAGATGAAGAATAATAGAATGATAAATGGAAGAGAGCGAATGATATTAATAACTGTATTAAGAATAGGATAGATGATTTTATTTTCACGCTGCCCACCAGGTCTCGTTAAAACAAGTGTGACGCCAAGTGGCAGTGCAATAAGGAGTGAGATGAGTAATGAAATAGATGTCATTTGAAAGGTTTGAATTGTGGCTTCCCATATGACTTTACCCCATTCATCCAAAAAGGACTTGTTTCCCATAATCTGTTCTACCTCCTTCTACGATGATTCCTTGCTCTTGTAAAAATGATAAAGCACGGTGGATTTCATTTTGTTCTCCTTGCATATGAACGACTAGTTTCCCATATGCTTCATGTTTTAACTGCGTAATATTATCGGATAAAATATTCGGATACACTTGGAAACGTTTTGTGGCAACAGCTAAGGCAGGTTCACCTGAAGTAGTGCCAATAAATGAAAGTGTTACAATTTCTCCAGTATTCTGTAGTTCTTTCTGTACCTCTTCTGGAATTTTAGCTGCAAAGGCGCTATTTACAAATTTCTTCGTTGTTACATGTTGTGGGTTTGTGAAAATATCTTTCACAGTCCCGCTTTCGACTACAGATCCATGTTCCATAACGGCAACGCGGTCGCATATACGTTGGATAACGTTCATTTCGTGTGTAATGAGTAAAATCGTAATTCCAATTTCTTCGTTAATCTTTAATAACAAATCAAGAATAGAATCAGTTGTTTCTGGATCTAAAGCGCTCGTTGCTTCATCACTTAATAACACTTCAGGCTCATGTGATAGTGCACGTGCAATTGCAACGCGCTGTTTTTGACCGCCAGAAAGTTCACTTGGATAAGCATCTTTTCTATTAAAAAGATCGACAATGCGTAAATACTTTTCTACTCTTTTTTCAATTTCTTCTTTTGGAATGCCAGCAAGGCGTAAAGGTAATGCAATGTTTTCATAGATGGTAACAGTTTTAAGTAAATTGAATCCTTGAAAGATCATTCCGATTCTTTGTCTCGCTTTTGCTAGTTCTTTTGTCGATAACGTTGTTAAGTCTTGTTCGTTTACAATGATATTTCCTGTCGTTGGTTTTTCTAATAAATTTACACATCGAATCAATGTGCTTTTACCAGCGCCGCTATACCCAATGATTCCAAATACCTCGCCTTTTTCTACTTTAAGGGAAGTAGACTTAAGAGCCTCAACATTCCCTTTTTTTGTTGTAAATACTTTGGATATGTTTTTTAATACAATCATTATCGTCAGCTCCTACCAAGATGGTAAAACTGAACCATCAAATTTTTTCTCGATAAACTCTTTTACTTCTTTAGATTGATAAGCTTTCTTTAATTTATTTACAACGGCATCATCTTTATTTTCAGTACGAACAACGACCCAGTTCACATATGGTGAATCTTTTCCTTCGCGGAAAATAGAATCTTTCGCTGGACTTAATTTTGCACCTAATGCAAAGTTTGTGTTAATTGCAGCTGCTTTCACTTCACTTAGTTGCGTTGGTAATTGAGATGCCTCTAATTCGACAATCTTTAATTTTTTTGGATTTTCAATTACATCTTTTGCAGTCGCTTTTTCTGTAGCCTTTGGATCAACTCTTAAAACCCCTGCTTTTTCAAATAATTTTAAAGCTCGAAGTTCATTCGTTGGGTCATTTGGTACAGCAATTGCATCGCCCTCTTTTAAGTCTTTTACATCTTTTATATCTTTAGAATATACACCCATAGGGAATGTTACTGTTGAAAATACTTCAGCTAATTTCATATTGCGTTCAGCTTTAAATACATCTAAATACGATTTTGTTTGGTAGCTATTTACATCAAGGCTTTTTTCATCTAATGATACGTTTGGCGCTACATAATCATTAAATACTTTTATATCAATTTCGAGGCCATCTTTTGCTGCAACTTCTTTTACCTTTTCAAAAATTTGTTCATGTGGTCCACCTGTTACACCGACAGTAATCTTTTTCTCGTCTAATGCTTTTACCTCTTTATCTGAACTCACGCTACATGCGCCTAATAATAATACTGCTCCGCTTACAATGCTTAATAATACCTTTTTCATCTATAAATCCCCCTTCATATACGTTCCAAAATAAAAAGCACCTCCCAAAAATAAGAGAGGTGCCGAATAGACGAAATAGATTCCTCTCTTATCTTCCAAAACGAAAACTCGTTTTGCAGGAATTAGCACCTTAGCTTATACGTCATAAGCTCGGTTGCCGGGCATCATCGGGCCAGTCCCTCCGCCACTCTTGATAAGAGTATGTGTATGTAGTTTTGAATATGGTACTAATAGTAAATCGTACAAAAAGAATTGTCAATGATATTTTCAGAATATATTTTATTTTAAGGTAATCGAAACATTTCCTTTCTTATGGCCCATTTCTACATACGTATGGGCTTCTACAACTTCTTCTAATCGGTAAGTTCTATCAATAACAGGTTTTAGCTTTTCTGTTTCAGCTAGTTGTTTTAGTAGGTTCATATCTTCTTTACTGACCTTTGCCATCATTCCGTTCACAGATACATATTTTCCATTAGGCATTAATGCATCTGTACAAAGAGACTTGTTATATTTTCCAACTGCGTCAAATATAATATCGTAGTGATCGCCCCGCTTAGTAAAATCTTCTTTCATATAATCAATTACGTTGTCTGCCCCTAAAGCTGTTACTAAATCGAAATTTGAACTACTACAAATGGCTGTGACAGTCGCCCCGAAGTATTTAGCAAGCTGTACGGCAGCTGTCCCTACTGACCCAGAGGCGCCGTATATAAGTACTCGTTGCCCTTTTTTTATCTGTCCTTTTCTAAGGAAGTGCAATGCTGAAGTTCCGCCAAAAGGAATAACGGCAGCTTCTTCATATGTCACATTGGTAGGTTTTAATGCTATTAATCCACTTTCATGCACGCATGTGTATTCCGCATAACCACCAAGGTTTAGTTCTGTTAATGCAAAAACTGGATCTCCTTTTTTAAATTGTGTTACATCTGATCCAATGTCTTCGATTTCACCGGATAACTCTACGCCAAGTATAGGTTTTCTCGGTTTTCTGAAACCTAATATGATCCGCATAGGAATCCAAAATAAGAGGGGGCTATTAAAGCCACGTATTCTACAATCTCCAGTCGATACACTTGTTGCGTGAATTTTAACTAATACTTCATTTTTCTTAGGTTTAGGCTTTTCTATATTTTGAAGCTGGAGAACATTAGGTGGTCCATACTTTGTGCAAATAATAGCTTTCATAATGACCTCCTGAAATGAGTTGTTATTATTTACATCATATTTAAACTTTTTCTCAAACATGTTGCTATATAGGAAATAAATTTAAAGAAGAATATTACGAATTATATAGATTTCATAGGAAAAGAGATGATATTATTTTTGGGAAGGAGGGGACGTTATGAAAAAATTTATTTTAATTTCAAGTTTAGTACTTGCAGTCGGTCTAGGAGTAGGGTGTAGTAATGAGAAAACAAAAAAGACTGATGAGCCGAAAAAAGAAGCTGTGCAGAAAGAAAAGGAATTAACAGTGAAGGATGTTTTCAATAAAGCGAATGAAGCTTTTAAAAACGAAGAAAATGTAACGATGACATATGATGTGGGAATAAAGGCTGAAGGAACAGAGATGAATGTAATAAAGGCCAAAATGCAATTAGAGCCGAAGCAAAAAAATTCTCGTTCTGAAATGAATGTTTCTGGTACAGAGGTTGTTGTTTATGATGTGGGTGGCAAAATTGCTGGTCAGTTGAAAAATCCTAATACGGGTGAAGTGATGTCTGTACCAGAGGAACAATTAAATGCTAACGGAATGAATGCGACTCAAGGAATGGTAGATAATTTAGAGATTCCATCGGAAATTTTAAATAAAGTGAAGATGGAGAAAAGTGGAGATAATTATAAGCTGAAGTTTGCATTAAAAGGGCAAGAGACAGAGAGTATGTTAGCTAGTATGGATGAAAAGCAGAAACAAATGCTACAAGGCCAAAATGCAAAGATAGAAGAAATAGATGGAGAATATATTATTACAAAAGATTTTAAATATGAATCAGCAAAGATAGATATGGTTATGAGTAGCAATGGTGAGGATAAAGCGCACATTATTACGGATGCGAAGTTTACATCGTATGATAAATTTGATCCAATACAATTGCCAGCAGCAAAGTAATCACTGTCAAGAGAGGTACCTGAAAGAACGGGTATCTCTTTTTGTTGCTAATAAGGAGAGTGTCCTTTGAAAAAAAGAAAGATAGTAGTGGTCATTGTTGCATATACGGTTTTGCTTGCAACGTCTGTACATACGTATAAAAAACAAATTGATCATCCTATTATGAGTGATGTAGGTAAATTGCTTCCGACAAAAATAAAACGTGTTGAAAGTGCTACGGAAGAGCACTCGTTAATAAAATTAGTGCGAGATGCAAAAGTTTCAGGAGAGAAAATTTCCATTGCAGGCATGCAACATAGCCAAGGAGGACAGACATATTATCCGAATGGCACGATGCTCGATATGAAAGGATATAATAAAATATTAGAATTCGATCCAGAGAAGAAGCGTATTACAGTTCAAAGTGGTGTCACGTGGAATGATATTCAGAAGAAAATAAATCCATATGGCCTTGCGGTACAGGTCATGCAGTCTCAAAATATTTTTACTGTTGGTGGTTCATTAAGTGTAAATGTACATGGGCGTGATATTCGTCATGAGGCACTAATTGATACAGTAGAGTCATTCAGATTGTTAATGGCAGATGGCACGGTACGTAATGTAAGTAGAGAAGAAAATGCAGAGTTATTTCCATATGTCATTGGTGGTTACGGTTTATTTGGAGTTATTTTAGATGTGACGCTGAAGTTAACAGAAGATGAATTATATGAAATGCACACGAGAATGATAGATTATAAAGAATACGCATCTTATTTCAAAGAGAAAGTGAAAAGAGATGAGAATGTTCGTATGCACTTAGCGCGTATTTCTGTTGCTCCAAATTCATTTTTAAAAAAGATGTATGTGACGGATTATACTTTGGCACAAAATCAAAATATGAGAGAAGAGTACAGTGAATTAAAGGGAGAAAATATTATAGCTGCACCTAAATTTTTACTTGGGTTATCACGTTATAGTGATTGGGGAAAGAATACATTTTGGGATATACAAAGAGGTTATTTTGAACGTACAGATGGAAAGTATGAGACGCGTAATAATGTTATGAGATCAGATAGTGCTTTTATGGAATATGAAAATCCAAATAGGACCGAAGTGTTACAAGAATACTTTGTGCCTATAGATGCTTTCACGGAGTATATAGATGATTTACGTAACGCATTAAATGAAGAAGAGTTTAATTTACTCAACATTACGATTCGTTACGTGGAAAAGAATGAAAATGCAGTTTTGTCCTATGCGAAAGATGATATGTTTGCGCTGGTTCTTTTGATTAACCAGGGACGCTCAGAGAGTGAGATAAAGAAAACAGAGGATGTCATTCGGAAGATGATTGATGTTACTTTAAAGCATAACGGTAGTTACTATTTGCCGTACTATTCTTATCCAACGAAAGAGCAGTTAAAAAGGGCATATCCTCGTATTGAAGAATTTCTCAAGAAAAAGAAGGAAGTAGATTCAGAAGAGAGATTTGTTAATTTATTTTATAGGGAGTATACGAAATGACATATAGAAGATTTGTGGCTTCGCAAAGTATTATCATGATGGCAGGAAGTATGGTATTTCCTTTTTATATATTATTACTTCGAAACGTTGGAAATAGCTTCTCGCAATTTGGCTGGGCGTATGGCTTATTTGCTTTAACATCAGCACTTGTATATCCACTAGTGGGAAAGGTATCTGATCAAGTAGGTGATAAAAAATTATTAATCATATACGCTTGGTCCATGGCAATCTTAATGCTTTGCTTTCCGATTGCCACGGAAGTATGGCATGTGTATATTCTTCAAATTGTAATGGGAGTTTTAGGTGCTGTGCAGCGTAATACTGAGAAGACTTCATTAGCACGAAAGGTTGCGCAGGAAAAGGCTGGTTATGAGATTGGAAAATACCATGTGTGGACATCCATTGGCGGAGCAGTAGCGGTTATTGCCACGGGATATTTAGTAGATTTCTTTACGATTGGTACAATTTTTTATATTGCATCTATTCTATATGTAGTGAGCGGGATTGTATTAAGTAGTAAAAAAATATAACTATTCCTATTTTCACCTTAATACCCTTTATTTGTTATACTAAAAGGGAATACAAAAGAAAAGGGGACAGTGCCTTTGATGAAATTTGTAGTTTTAGCTATTCTTACTTTGTTTTTGATTCCATGGACAAGAAGTAGTAGTAAGCTTCGAGCAGTGGATAAGAAGGGAGATAAGAAGGTTGTAAAGGGTAAGAAATCATCTATTTTAGTTATTCCTGTTTTATTTTGGATAGGTATTGCAATCTATGAATACTTTTGGCTAATTGATGATCGAGTAGACTCGATTCTTACTCATTATTCTGTTGCAGTAGCAATTTTAATTGGGCTTGTTTTATTTTCACAAGATCAAATAGGGAAATTAGAAGGTACATTAAAAGGACTTCTAATGTTTATTTTACTCGCAAGTTACGGCTACTTTGGTTATTTGCACGATATAGTAATCTCGCAAAAGAAATATGATTCTGTTGTTAAGATAGAGAAAGATATTTCAGAGCCATTTACTGAAAATGACCAGCCGTTTACAGTGCCGCCAAAGACAGCGGAGAATAAGATGAAAAAAGTATTTGGTGATATTCCGAAAGTAGCTTATTTTGAGCTAGGAGAATTAACGCCACAAATGGTAAACGGCGAAGCTTTATATGTAGCGCCGATTGAAGTTTCAGGATTTTTTAAAGCGCGTAAAGCTGAGACAATTCCAGGGTATGTAACGATGTCAGGTACGAATCCTGATGCGGAAGCGAAATTACACCTCGGTTATAAAATGAAATATGTACCAAGCATGTTTTTTGGTAATAATTTAGAACGTGTGGTAAGGCAAGCAGAACCAAATTTAATCTTTAAAGGGAAACCTAAATTTGAGGTTGATGATAAAGGGAAACCATATTATACAATGACGTATGGTGAATTTATTTCAGGAAGATCAGGATTTGAGGTAGAAGGTGTTGTCGTAGTAGACGCACAAACAGGTGAAGTGAAAAGGTATGATAAAGGAAAGGCACCTAAATTTGTTGATGGTGTATTAAATCATGAGACTGCATCTACGTTAAATACGTACTTTGGTAAATATATTCACGGATTTTGGAATACGAAATTCTCGCAAACTGATATGAAGATTCCGACTGAGTGGGGAACGAAAGAAGGAGTTACACCAATCTTTGGTAAGGATGGAACGTTATATTACTTTACTGATTTCACCTCTCCGAAAGAAGGAGTAGATTCTGCGTTAGGTTACTCGCTTATTGATGCGCGTACAGGTAAGTTATATTACTATAACGGCAAAGAAGTAAAGGGAATTATGGATGGTTCAGCAGCTACAGAAGTAGTGGATAATTCCTTTAAGAGAGAGAAATGGCATGGGACAATGCCTGTCATTTATAACGTATACGGAAAACCAGCTTGGATAATTCCGGTTGTTGATGACGGAGGCCTAGTACGTGCACATACAGTTGTATATGCTGCTAATGCAAAAATATTTGCGACAGGTTCGACGCAGAAAGAAGCGCTTGAGAATTATAAAAACGTAATGAGCGGTAATGGTGATACCTTTAGACCAACCTCAACAGGAAAAGAAGCGCAAAAAGAAGGTATTGTACAACGTGTATATAAAGAGAAATCAGGTGAAAATACAATCGTGTACGTACTTTTAGAGAATGAACAAAAGGTATTTATGATACCAGTGAAGAAATTCCCGTATGCTATGTTTACAGAAGTAGGAGACCCAATTCAAATTACATATTTAGATACAGGAGAGACGATGGCCTCGGTATCTAAATTTGCGAATAGCAATGTGAAAAAGTAAAGCGATAGAATTTCTATCGCTTTTTTTACATTATGAAAGAGGAAAATGCGCTGTACTTGACGTATGTTTATGATGTAACTATAATTGTTACGATTCAGTGTGTATAGGAA
This sequence comes from Bacillus sp. AF62, assembly GCF_050312695.1. Lineage (NCBI taxonomy): Bacteria > Bacillati > Bacillota > Bacilli > Caryophanales > Bacillaceae > Bacillus > Bacillus sp. AF62. The sequence continues at coordinate 23,548 of NZ_JBNPJZ010000004.1, forward strand.
AGGGTGAATTGAAAAAGTGAATGAAGTTAATCACGAAATATATAAACCTGTAAAGGCAAACAGGTTATGGATGATTCTTGTATTAGGAACACTTACGGCGATTGGGCCATTATCTATTGATATGTATTTGCCTTCATTACCGAAGTTAACGGATGACTTGCAAACAGGTGCATCCCTCGCGCAGCTTACATTAACAGCTTGTTTGCTTGGGCTGTCAGTAGGACAATTATTTGTTGGCTCAATTAGTGATATTTACGGAAGACGCAAACCTCTTATTATTGCTCTTATTATTTATGTTGCTTCTTCTTTACTTTGTGCTGTTGCGCCATCTATTTGGACATTAGTGTTATTGCGCTTCCTACAAGGAGCTTCAGGATCAGCCGGGATTGTTATATCACGTGCGATGGTACGTGATATGTATTCAGGTTCTGAAATGACGAAGTTTTTCTCACTGCTTATGTTAGTAAACGGAGCAGCACCTATTTTGGCACCGATTATTGGGGGGCAATTATTACAGTTTACAACGTGGCGCGGTGTTTTCATCGTTCTTGGAGCAATTAGCGTATTCATGTTAATCTCAGCTATTTTTGTATTACGTGAAACATTACCTCCTGAAGAAAGAGAAACAGGTGGTTTGTCAGGGACTTTGGCGACGTACGGAAAATTGTTAAAGGACCGTCTGTTTATGGGATATGCATTGTCACAAGGATTAGTAACAGCGGCAATGTTTGCATACATTTCGGGCTCACCATTTGTGTTGCAGAACATATACGGAGCATCACCACAGCAATTTAGTTTATTCTTTGCGATTAACGGCATCGGTATTATTATTGCTAGTCAGGTAACGGGTCGTTTAGCGGGGAAAGTAAATGAGAAGACATTATTTGTTGCTGGTATTATTATCGCAGCTGTTGGTGGCCTATCTTTACTACTGACAATCGTACTAGGAATAGGTTTAATCGGTGTTTTATGTTCGTTATTCCTTGTTGTATCAAGTGTCGGGGTTGTATCAACAACTGGGTTCTCATTAGCGATGAGAAATCAGAAGCAAGCTGCAGGAACAGCGTCAGCTTTATTAGGCTTATTACAGTTCATTTCAGGAGCGCTTGTCGCTCCGCTAGTAGGTATTGGTGGGAGTAATACAGCGTTACCGATGGGTGTTGTTATTGCGCTTTGTGAAGTAGGAGCAGTATTATGTTATCTATTTATGGCCAGAAGAAGTGAGAAGCAGTTTGAACTGCAACAAAGACAAAATTTAGAGGCTTAACAAAAAAGAACTGATTCAAAGGGAATGTTTGAATCAGTTCTTTTTTTCATTTCTTTGAAATACCTCATACATATTATTCATGATCGTATCATATAAAACAGCAAGTTTATCCCACACCCAGCGATTACTATCGACTTCTTTTTCCCCACAGTCGATAATATCGGTATGGTCAGTAATTTTATACGCTTTTTTAACGATAATAGGAGCAATCTTCGGTATACGTGGGATTTCCTTTAAGGTATCTGCAAAGTTTCCAATGTAGACATGACCGATGATTTCGATTGTTAATGATTTATCCGATATATTTAGCACGGTATGAAATTGATTTGTATGTTGTTGTTTTAAATATTGAGCTAACTTAAATGGAGCATGCTTCTTCTTTAATACGCGGCGAAGGCTCTCTGTATTTTCGATATGAAGTGATTTTTCGCGAATAAGGACACGAATATCTTCTCCCATAAAAGGCATTGTGTTGTACATAGATGATTCTCCTTAAAACCTTACATATGTTTGTGTTATGCATATGTAAGTCTAGCATGGTTTGTTCTTTATGTGTGCTTACAGTTTTGTAAGGTGATGTAGTAAAGCATTGCAAAAGTTATTTGTATAAAGTGACGATACTGTGACAAACATGTTGGTATATATATTACGATGTCGTCTTAAGTGTAAAAAGTAGGGTGTTCTCGGTATAATAACAAGTGGAGATAAAAGAAACTATAATGAGTAATAGCTGTAGATAAAAGGAGAAGAAGAGATGAAGAAGGTTTTGGGTATTGCTGTAATGGGAAGTATGCTCCTTCTAGCAGGATGTAATGGAAATAAAGATACGAAAGAACCGAAAGAACCGAAAGAAAAGGTAGAGCAATCTACTGAACAAACAGAAGAGATGAAAGAATACCTTGCAGTACATGAAAAATACGATATAAAAATGAATAAAGAAATTAATAAAGCACTGCAGTTATTTGAAGTGGCAAAAGAAAAGGGCGGTAAGGAAATAACGAATGCTACATATAAAGAAGACGTGCAAAAGGTAACAACGAGCATGTTAGAAGATATTGATCATATACGTAAAGAAATTCGTGTTCCGAAGTCGAAAGAGCAAGAACATGAGGTATATGTTGGTTTCTTGAATGAATCAGAACAAGCGATGAAAAAATTACAGAAGTTAGCTAAAGAAGAAGATTCATCGTTGATTCGTGATATAGAAATTAACTTTGCAACAGCATCGACATACTATAAACGTTTTCAAGCAGAAACGAAAAAATAACCTTGCCTGTGCAAGGTTATTTTTTCTTCTTGCCATCTCCGTCTTCATCCTCAGATACTAATATTTTCTGTTCTTCGTGAAATTCGGAAATAGTTTGCCCGGTAATATTATCGAAAGGAGTATAAAAAGAAGTAATACGTTTCTTTTTAATAAAGAGTTTATAGGAGCCGATCATGACAAGTATAACGATTGTTAAGGGTAATCCTATAGTAGCAAGAAGTAAGGGGTCCATCTTATAACTCCTTTAACATCATTTCTTTTTATTATAAGCCGAAAACTGTAATTTCGATAAATGAATTAAAAACTGATTTTTCTAAATTTATCCAATTTGATTGACTTTTCAATTTTTCAGAATTATAATTCGAAATATACAATTTGAACCAAATAATAATATAGCAATTTACTTATCCAGAGAGGTAGAGGGACTGGCCCTATGACACCTCAGCAGCGGGTTCTGTAATAGGAACACCGTGCTAATTCCAGCAAGCAAGTCTTGAAAGATAAGTGATGGGCCTTTGTTTGTTAAGCCTTGATCTTATTTTTTAAGATCAAGGCTTTTTGTATTCTAAAAAGAGAAAAGTGAGTAATGGAAAAAGTACATTCATAAAACAAAGTAAATTCATGTGTTTAGGGGGTTATTGAAGTGTATGTAATTAAAAAACTATCGGTTATGGTGTTCACACTATGGGTTATTACGACAGTGACATTTCTAATTATGCATATTATTCCGGGAGATCCATTTTCATCAGATGCAAAAATCTTTCCTGAAGAAGTGATCCAAAACATGAGAGCGAAGTATCACCTTGATGAACCGTTATGGAATCAATATGTTGCTTATTTAGACGGTGTAGTTCATTTTGATTTTGGTGAATCTGTTCAATCAACCGGGCAAGGTGTATCAGAAATTATAACAACTGGCTTTGGTCCATCAGCAATTATTGGTCTACAAGCACTTGTTATTTCATTGTTAGTAGGAATTGCGGCAGGGACATTTGCTGCTCTATATCATGGGAGAGTAATTGACTATAGTGTGAGTTTGCTCGCAATTTTAGGTATTTCTATTCCAAGTTTTATTTTAGCACCACTATTTATACAAGTATTCGCTATCCAATTTGAGTTTTTACCAGTAGCCTCTTGGGGAACATTCGAACATACGGTATTGCCATCCTTTGCATTAGCGTTAGGGCCAATCGCAGTTATTACAAGGTTTGTTCGTTCTAATATGATCGAAGTACTGCAGAGTGATTATATTAAGCTAGCAAGAGCAAAAGGTATACCAATTAAGAAGATTATTATAAGACACGCTCTTCGAAATGCGATTGTTCCAGTACTTACATTTGTTGGACCGTTAATGGCTGGACTCTTAACAGGGACTTTCGTTATTGAAAAAATCTTTTCAATTCCTGGCCTAGGAAAATATTTTGTAGATAGTATTTTTAACCGAGACTATCCGGTGATTATGGGAACAACGATTTTCTATAGTGCATTATTAATTGCTTGTATTTTCATTACAGATATTATTCATCGCATTGTTGATCCGCGTATTCGTTCTATTACATAAGGAGGGGGGATATTTAAATGGGGGCTTATGAGATTAATGAACAGTTATTAACGAAAGAAGAGAAAAAAGAATTAACGATAAATAAAGATCAGCAAACAATTAGCAGAAAGAAAGAAGTGTTTCGTAAGTTTATATCGAATCCAATCGCAGTTTTAGGAACAGTGACGTTATTACTCATTATTGTTTTCTCGCTTATTGGCGAAAGTTTAACTTCATTTACTGCGAGTGAACAAGTAAAAGAGGCAACAAATTTACCGCCGAGTAGTGAACATTGGTTTGGAACAGATGATCTAGGGAGAGATATTTGGGCACGTACTTGGGCTGGTGGGAAGATTTCACTAACAGTTGGATTAGTAGCAGCTGCCCTCGATATAGGTCTTGGTGTACTAATTGGTGGATTTAGTGGATATGTGAGAGGACGTAATCGCCTTGGAACGTTAATTGATGAGTGGATTATAAGAGGAATTGAAGTATTATACGGTATCCCATATTTATTAATTGTTATTTTACTATTAATTGTTATGAAACCAGGTCTTTTCACCATTATTATCGCTCTTGCATTAACGGGATGGATTGGAATGGCTCGTCTCATTCGAGCACAAGTATTGTCTTTAAAACAACGAGAGTTTGTTATTGCAGCAGAGCGATTAGGTACATCACATATGAAAATTATATATGGGCATTTAATTCCGAATTTAACAGGGATTATTATCGTGAATTTATCATTTACAATTCCAGCAGCTATTTTTTCAGAATCATTTTTAAGCTTTATAGGACTTGGAGTACAATCACCAGCGGCAAGTTGGGGGACGATGACGAATGATGCACTCGGGACATTATTGAGCGGAGAATGGTGGCAGCTATTTTTCCCGGCAATCATGATTGCACTCATTATGTTCGCATTTAATGCAATTGGTGATGGTTTGCAAGATGCGATTGATCCAAAAATCGTCAAACGGAATCGAAAGGAGAAAAAACATGGCACAAATCTTATCTTTAGAAAACGTAACGTTAGCCGTTGAAAAAGAGAATAGTAAGCAAGCGATTGTGAAACATGTTTCCTTTTCTATTAACGAAGGTGAAATAGTTGCACTTGTAGGAGAAAGTGGTTCGGGAAAAAGTGTCACAGCACAATCCATTATCGGCTTGAATCAAGAATCAATTCATATCGATGATGGGAATATAGCTTTCCAAGCAAAGGAATTAACGAATTTACAAGAGTCAGAATGGAATCAAATTCGCGGAAAAGATATTTCCTTTATATTTCAAGATCCGCTTTCATCTTTAAACCCAACGATGAAGGTAGGCAAACAAATTACAGAAGTAGTTTTGCAACATGGGAAAAAATCGAAAAGAGAAGCGAAGGAAATTGCGATTAACTTGTTAACAGGTTTAGGGATACATGAAGCAGAGAAACGCTTTGAACAGTACCCACATCAATTAAGCGGAGGTATGAGGCAGCGTATTTGTTTAGCAATTGCGTTTGCTTGTCACCCAAAGCTTGTAATTGCAGACGAGCCGACAACAGCGTTAGATGTAACGATTCAGAAACAAATTATGGGGCTATTAAAAGAAAGAAAAGAAAAACAAAATACGAGTATTTTATTAATTACACATGATTTGGCACTTGTACGTGAAGTAGCTGATCGAGTAGTTGTTATGTATGGGGGACGTGTCGTTGAAAAAGGAACGATACAGGAGGTAATAGGTTCTCCTAAACATCCATATACGAAAAGTTTATTACAAGCAATTCCAAATATGGATGATTCCGAAAAGGTATTACGTGCTATAGAAGGAACGACACCTTCCATTGAAACATTAAATAGCTTTGGTTGTCCTTTTGTAAATCGTTGTCCAGTAGCGATAAAAGAATGTATTCATCGTTTCCCAGAGAGAACAACATATTCTAAGGAGCATAGTTCACATTGTTGGCAACATGTTCTAGAGCATAATAAAGCGAAATCAAAAGAGAAGGTGAATGCCTCATGACGACAGATTTAATTACTATAAAGCAAGTAACGAAAACGTATGGAAGTAAAAGTAAAGAAATCACAGCGTTAAAAGACATATCACTTTCTATTCCGAAAGGAACAACACTTGGCATTATTGGTGAAAGTGGTTCAGGAAAAACAACACTTGGAAAGCTCATAGCAGGGATTGAGAGTCCAACGTCTGGTGAAATTGATTATAACGGTCAAGTCGTTCACAAGCTAAAATCAGCTCATAGGCGAGATTTTTTACAGAAAGTACAGTTCATTTTTCAAGATTCCACAGCAGCATTAAATCCGCGCTGGAAAGTACGCGATAGCGTAACGGAAGGTTATATTTCATTCGGTTTAGGTGATAAAGGATTAAAGGATAAAGTAGCAGGTGATGCGCTAGAACGTGTGGGATTAGATAGACGATATATCGATCGCTATCCGCACGAATTTAGCGGAGGACAACGTCAACGAATTGCTATTGCAAGAGCGTTATTGTGTGAGCCAGAAGTATTGATTCTTGATGAACCAATTTCAGCATTAGATGTTTCATTGCAAATTCAAATTGTACATCTGCTGCAAAAAATTCAAAAGGAACAAGGCTATACATATTTATTTATCGCACATGATTTGCCGATGGTTCACTATTTATGTGAAAAAGTGGCTGTCTTATATAAAGGAGAACTTGTTGAATTTGGAAATACGGACGAAGTGTTCCGTAATCCACAACATTCTTATACAAAAACATTGTTAGCATCAACACCAAAAATTTCGGGTTAAAGGAGAATGTAGGATGAAGAAGTTTTTACTGTTTATCATTATGACTGTTTTAGCGATTACTTCGGTCGCTTGCGGTAAGAAAGAGACGCAAAAGGCGAGTGCTGGTAAGGGAGAAGGCGATCGATTAGTAACGAATATTAGTAGTGATCCATACACACTTGATTCTGCTATTGCAACAGATAGCACGTCAGGTTATATAATTGGGCAGTTGTTTTCAAGTTTATATACGCAAGATAGTGATGGGAAATATCAAAATGAATTAGCAGAGAAAGAAGAAGTAAATGCTGATGGAACTGAATATACAATCCATTTGAAGAAAGATATTAAATGGTCAGATGGTTCTCCGATTACGGCAAATGATTTTGAATTTGCATGGAAGCGATTATTAAATCCGAAAACGGGTTCTATGAATGCGACAGAAATGTATTTCATTAAAGGGGCAGAGGCATATAATACTGGAAAAGGTGAAGAGGGACAAGTTGGTATTCAAGTCGTTGATCCTCAAACATTAAAGGTAACTCTTGAACATCCAGTTGCTTCTATTAAACAGAAATTAGCAAGCTCATTATTTATTCCATTAGCTAAAAAGTCGATTGATGATAATAATAAATTAAAAACAGATCCAAAAGAGTTAATTACGAATGGACCATTCAAGTTAAAAGAGTGGAAGCATAACCAGGCTATTACAGTACAAAAAAATAAAGAATACTACGATAAAAAGGTAACATTAAAAGAAATTGAGTTTCGTATTATTCCAGACTCTAAAACAGCGTATCAATTATTTAAATCAAAAGAATTAGATTTACTAAGTGGTTTACCACAAGAGATGATTGAAAAAGAAAAAGGAAATAAAGAATATAAGCGTGTTGCAGGATTCTCATCTTATATTTATTCGTTTAACGTAGAAAAAGAGCCGTTTACAAATGCGAAGGTACGTAAAGCATTTTCATTAGCGGTTGATCGTAAATTTATCGTTGAAAAACTGTATAAAAATAATGCGCAAGAAGCATATGCATTCGTTCCAGAAGGAGCAAAAACACAAAGTGGTCGTGATTTCCGTAAAGAAAAAGGTGATTACGTTAAATTTGATCCAGCAGAAGCGAAAAAATTATTAGAAGAAGGTATGAAAGAACAAGGGTGGTCTACATTACCTGAAGTAACATTAAAATTCACTACAGATACACAACATAAAAAAGTAGCAGAAGCAATGCAAGAAATGTTTAAGAAAAATCTTGGCGTAGATATTAAATTAGAAAATAAAGAGTGGAAGAGTTACATCGACACATACAAGCAAAGTGATTTCCAATTAGCTTATATGGGATGGGGCGGCTCTTTATTAGATCCAATTACTAAACTAGATTTATATGCAGGTGATGGTCCGAATAACTATGCAAAATGGCATAATAAAGAATTTGACGCCTTAGTAAAAGAAGCAGAAGTTGAGCAAAACGAAGATAAGCGTTTTGACTTATTGCATAAAGCGGAAGATATTATGTTTACAGATTCACCATTAATCCCAATTATTTTCCCAAGTGCCTCATATTTACAAAAATCATCAGTATCCGGTGTCCAATTCATTATTGGTTCTAGTCCAGAATTAAGATACGCAAAAATTAAAAAATAAAGAAGTAGGCAACCGCCTACTTCTTTATTTTATTTCTCTTTTATATTCTTTTTTCGTTCCATCAGAGAAGACAACTTCTAAATCGAATTTTTGATAGTCTTTATCAAGTTTGAACACGTTCACTACTTGATCGATTACTTCTTGGTCAGGAGTATCTTTATCAAATTTTAATTCTTGTAGAAGTGGGCTTAATTTTGTGATAGCCTCGTCTCCTGTTAATTTTACATCTGCTTTATGATCTTCAATTTTTGCTTCCATTTTCTTATCAGCTGCTACATTTTTATAGTCTGCTTCGTAGTCTTTCTTTGTATCTTGGTAGTCTGCCTTTAAATCGAATTCATTGAAGTTTAGTTTTAAATCTGCAGGAGCCTCATTTTTTGCTTCTTCAGTCGTCTTTTTATTAGAAGTTGTGTCTTCTTTTGCAGGAGCTTTACATCCTGTTAATGCAGGTACTAGCATAAGAGCTAATAAAACTGATAGTAGAATTCTCATTATAAATTCCTCCTTATGTAAATTCGTTCTATACAAGTTTTTCCCAAAAACATGTAATTATGTATGTGTTGAAAATAAATTATTATCCTGCAGTCACAAGGGCTAATCCGCAATTTAAATCAAAAACGATTTGTATGTATATGGTAAATTGAAGTTGTGAGGAGGTACTGAAATGCTTTCTAAAACATATCAAACAATCGGTAGATTATTTCCTGTAACATATGCAGCGAATGGCTATTATACAATAAAATTTGGAGGAGTTAGTTTAGAGAGAAATATTATTTCATTATTAGTTATTGTATTGGTTACACAATCAGTAGCAGTGAAGACTTTAGCTATAAAAGGAATGGTAAAGGGAAGAAGAAGCTCTGTAGTTAAAGTTGTATAAAAGTAAAAAGGTATCCTTCGTAGGATACCTTTTTACTTTTGTTATTTTGCAACTTCTGTCCACTTGTAGTTAAATTCACCGCCGAAGTCAGTCGTTACAAGTCCTTTAATGAAAGAGCGTTGTAAGTAAGAACGACCTTGTTGGTATAAAGGAGCGACAGCGCCGTCTTGTAATAGAATTTTTTCAGCTTGCTTCATTGCTTCAAAGCGTGCTTTTTCATCGCCAGCTAAATCTGTTTTCACTTTATGAATTAGCTCATCGTACTCTTTGTTAGAGTATTTATCGAAGTTATAAGCACTATCTGTTGTAAATAAATCTAAGAATGTAATTGGATCAGCGAAGTCAGGGCCCCAGCCGTCAATACCAATTTCATAGTCACCACTTAATAGTAGTTTCAACTGTTGTTTACGTGGTTGTGGTTTTAAATTCACTGTTAATCCATCTAGGTTTTTTTCTAATTCACCTTTTAAATATTCACCAGTCTTTTTAGCTAAAGCATTGTCACTTGTTAATAGTTCGATTGTTACTTTGTCAGTACCAAGTTCTTGTTTTGCTTTTTTCCAGTTTTCTTTCGCTGTTTTCACATCATCCTTGACTAGATTTCCATTTTCTTTACGGAAGTCATTGCCTTCTGGACTCTTTGCAAATTTCGCAGGAACCATTCCTTCAGCTGGAATAGCACCGTTATTTAAAATTGTTTCTACGTAAGCCTTTTTATTCATTGCGCCGTTAATAGCAAGGCGTGCATGTTGATTTTTTAATGTTTCATTTTTCTGATTTAGTCGTAAGAATTGAATGCCGACTTCAGCGCGTTCCTTGAAGTTTGGATCGCTCTTATATTTATCAACAAACTCTGCAGTTAAAGCAACGCGATCAATTTGTCCTGAATCATATAAGTTCACTTCTGTAGACTTATCTTTAACGACATTGAAGTTGATTTCTTCTAATTTTACCGTTTTAGCATCCCAATAGTTAGGGTTTTTCTTCAATTGGAAACTTTGTTCGTGTTTCCAGTTATCTAATGTGAAAGCACCGTTGTAAATTAAATGATTTGTTTCTAAACCGTATTTATCGCCTTGAGATTTTAAGTACTCTTCATTAATTGGTAAGAATGTTGAGAATGTCGTTAAGCTTAAGAAGTAGGGAACAGGACGGTCTAGTTGTACTTCTAACGTTTTGTCATCAACAGCTTTGACCCCTAGTTGATCAATTGGTAATTGTTTTTGGTTTATTTGTTTCGCATTCTGTACATCGAAGAATAAGAATGCGTATTCAGCTGCTGTATCAGGATTTACGGCACGCTGCCAAGCAAAGACGAAGTCCTTTGCTGTAACAGGAGTACCGTTTGACCATTTTGAATCACGCAGATGAAATGTATATTTTGTTTTATCGGGACTAATGTCAACCGACTCAGCAACACCAGGAATTGGTTTATTATCTTCTCCCATTGCATATAAACCTTCAAATACATTGCGCATTACATTCATGGATTCCCCATCCGTTGCTTTTGCAACATCCATTGTTGGAATTTCTGAAGCGAATGATAAGTTAATTGCTTGTTTATCAGGTGCTTTATCGTTTGCTTTCGCTCCGCCTGCATTATCTTTATTTCCCCCGCAAGCAGTTAGTAATAGACTTGCCCCTAAAACAGATGCAACAATAGGTACAACTTTTTTCTTCATTGTTCGTTCCTCCCTAAATGTGTTGTTCGTAACGTCATAATGTCCATGTCTTGAAGTAGCTATAGAAGGAGATAGAACCTATTATAAATATTTGTTTATAGGTAATCAGGTGTTCTATATGTATATACATGTTGAGCTATAATCTATCGTTATATGTTTCAACTTAGTAGACATTATATTTTGATGGTGAAATATTTTGTTTCTTTGATTATTTAGAATATTAACACTGGAAAGAACTATATGTCAATAATAAAAATAGAATGTTAATTTCTTGGAATAATATATTAAAAAAGTAGATTCTCTTGTGTGAGAGAACCTACTTTTAATATATTTTGCTAAAAAAACAATTGGTGTGGGCTAATAATAAGTGGGGATGAAGAACCCCCACTTATTACGGTTTTACTTTATTTTTCAATTTTTGCCCATTTGAAGTTTAATTGACCCGCAAAGTCTACTTGCACAATTCCTTTCACATAAGAACGTTCTAAATAAGATTCGCCTTTTTGGTAAAGAGGAGCGATAACAGAGTCTTTAAATAATATTTTCTCGGATTCTAGTAATGCTTCCCAGCGAGCTTTTTCATCACCAGCTAAAGTTGTTTTCACTTTTGCTATTGTTTCATCGAATTCCTTATTAGAGTAATGATCTAAGTTATAAGGGTTATTCGTTGTAAATAGCTCAAGGAATGTAATTGGATCCGCAAAGTCAGGGCTCCAGCCGTCAATTCCGATTTCGTAGTCACCTTTTAATAAAAGCGAAACTTGTTGCTTACGCGGTTGCGGTTTTATATTTACTGTTAATCCATCTAGATTCTTTTCTAGTTGCCCTTTTAAGAATTCACCAGTTTTCTTATCAAGGTCAGCATCACTCGTTAATAATTCTAATGTTATCTTTTCAGAACCAAGCTCTTGTTTAGCTTTTTTCCATAATTCTTGTGCAGATTTTGTATCAACTTTTGTTAAATCGCCGTTTGCAGTACGGAAGTCTTTTCCTTCAGGTCCTTTTGCAAAGTTTTTTGGAACGAGACCAAATGTTGGTGTAGAGCCATCATTTAATAACGTATTTACAAAGGATTTTCTATCAATTGTTTGATCGATTGCTTGGCGTGCAGAAACGTTTTGAAGTACTTTGTTTTGTTGATTCATGCGTAAAAATTGTACGCCTACATTTGGACGTTCTTTAAAGTTAGCATCTTTTTTATATTTATCAACGAAGTCAGATGTTAGTTTTATACGATCTAATTGTTTTGACTCGAATAAATTTACTTCTGTTGATTTTTCTTTTACGACGTTAAAATTGATTTCTTCTAGTTTGACAGTATCTTTATCCCAATAGGTAGGGTTCTTCTTAAATTTAAAGCTTTGTTCGTGCTTCCAATCGCTTAGTGTAAAAGCTCCATTGTACAAGATTGTATTATCTTCTAAAGCGTACTTATCACCTTGTGCTTTAAAGAATTCCTCGTTAATTGGTAGAAATGTTGGGAACGCTGTTAAGCTAATAAAATACGGAACAGGACGCTCCAATTCTACCTCAAACGTATGGTCATCAACTGCTTTTACACCAAGTTGGTCGGCTGGAAGTTCTTTGTTGTTAATTTTTGTTGCATTTTTAATATCAAAGAATAGAAATGCATATTCAGAGGCTGTTGCTGGATCTACGGCTCTCTGCCAAGCGAACACAAAATCTTTCGCTGTAACAGGAGTGCCATTTGACCATTTTGAATCTCGCAAATGGAATGTGTATTTTGTTTTATCGCCACTTACTTCATGAGATTTTGCAACGCCAGGGAAAGGTTTGTTACCTTCACCAAGATTATACAAACCTTCAAATACGTTTCTCATTACTTGACCAGAATCAGTATCTGTAGCACGGGCCGTATCCATTGTTCGTATTTCAGTAGGTGAAGATAAATTTAAAACCTGTTTGCTAGGTGCCTCGTCTTTTGCATTTGCTCCGCTTGCTTCGTTTTTATAACTACCGCAACCAGTTAATAAAATACTTACTCCTACAACTGATGCAATACCGGGTACAAACTTCTTTTTCATTTGATTTTCCTCCTAAATAATTAAGTTTGGATGATGATGAGGGAAATGAAAAATAAAAAATCCCTCTTTTCATATTGAGAAAGAGGGATTTTTACGTACAAGTTATGCACCCGTATATAAACGAAGTCCCTCATTCTATCTTTCAAGCATAAAGCTTGCAGGAAGTGGCACAGTATTCAAAATGAACCTGCTGCCGAGGTTTCAAAGGGCCAGTCCCTCCACCTCTCTTGATACAATGAGTAAACGAATAAATTTTATTAATTTTTTTGTTTCTTTGATAATTCAAAATCTTACACCTTGAATAATGAAGTGTCAACCAAATGAAATATAGTTTAAATTTTCAGTTTTCTTAAACGGAAAAACCACTGCATATGGCAGTGGTTTTTCTACTAGAAGTTAAAGTTATCTGGATCTGGACCAACGCGACGATCTTCATTTAAAGCTTGAATTGCTTTCATATCATCAGCACTTAATTCAAAGTCGAAGATGTTTGCATTTTCAATAATGCGATGTTCTTTAATTGATTTAGGGATTGTTACAACTTCGTTTTGTAAATCCCAGCGTAAAATAATTTGCGCAGTTGATTTATTATATTTTGTCGCAATTTCTTGTAACGTTGGATTATCTAGTAGTTGTCCTTGCATTAATGGTGACCAAGCTTCAAGCTGGATATTATGTTCTTTACAGAATGCATGTAGCTCTTCTTGTGCTAAACGTGGGTGATATTCTACTTGGTTGACCATTGGCTTAATTTCAGCAATTTCAAATACGTCTTGTAAGTGGTGAATGTGGAAATTACTCACACCGATAGCGCGAACACGGCCATCTTTATAAAGTTTTTCTAATGCTTTCCATGATTCAGTATATTTCCCTTTTACAGGCCAATGTACTAAATATAAATCTAAATATTCTAGACCTAATTTCTCTAATGTAGTTTCAAATGCTTGAAGTGTTGTTTCATATCCTTGATCGCTATTCCATACTTTTGAGGTAATAAATAATTCTTCACGTGAAACACCGGATTCACGAATCGCTTGTCCAACGCCTTCTTCATTTTGATAGATTGCTGCAGTATCGATGCTGCGGTAGCCATTTTTAATTGCTGCTTTTACAGAATCAATTACTTCTGAACCATCTTCTACTTTAAAAACACCTAAACCAAACCAAGGCATTTTTACACCGTTATGTAATGTTGTATAATCTTTTAAACTTGTTAAAATCATATTATTTCCCCCTAGCTTTTTTGTTTGTTGCTTCTACTGCTTTTTGAATTGCCTCTGAAAAATTATATTCGTATAAAGTTTTGAGACCCTCAGCTGTGGAACCACCTGGCGTTGTTACTTGTTCGCGGAGGTTAGCTGGATTTTGCGTTTGCTCGAGCATAGAAGCAGAGCCAGAAATCATTTGAATGACAAGATGTTTTGCGGTTTCTTCATCGACTCCATAACTTTTTGTTGCTTCAATTAAGCTTTCAGCAAAGTAATAAAGGAAGGCTGGTGCACTTCCAGTAACTGCAGTAAGCTGATGAACTTCTTCCTCAGTAAAAAGTTGCGAAGTACCAATACCTCTTAAAAGCAGTTGCAGGGTTTCTTGATGCATCTCGGTTACTGATTGTCCTATTGTATATAAGGAGATAGACTTTCCAATTTCAGCAGCTGTATTAGGCATAATCCAAGCAACAGGTGTGCCTTTTGGGAGTCTAGCTTCTAAATAAGATGGTCCAATGCCAGCTGCTACTGTTACGACAAGTTGATTTGATATTAACGGAGATAGCTCAGCTAATAATTCTTCATGAGCAGAAGGTGGCATTGCTAAAACAACCGTATCGACAGATGTAATATGCTGCTTCCAATCCGTTGTAATAGACACATTATATCGCCTTTGTAATTGTTCTAACTTTTCTACGTTGCTTCGGTTAGAGATGATAATTTCTTCGATGTATTCTTTGCTTGTTTTAAGTAATCCGGAAAATATAGCTTCTGCCATACGACCAGCACCAATAAATAAAATTCGATGTTTGTTAGGCATATCCTTTATTCCTTTCTAGTAGAGATATGTTATAAAAACGATATCATCTTTAAGAGAATTTTGTAAAAAGAAAAGACTTACCGTAGATGGAATGGATAATGAGAAGGCGGAAATTCATGGTAAAGGAAAGGGCTATTCCTTATACTGGTAATAGGGAATTTATTACACATCTAGGGAGAGATAAATATGGTTAGAAGTCCACTTTTTTTACTTGTTTCTAGTATTATTTGTGTATTAGTTGGATTGTATATTCAATCGAGTTATATTGAAATTTTCGCATCAATTATGGGGATCATTAATGTTTGGTTATTAGCGAGAGAAAAAGTATCCAACTTTTTATTTGGCATGATTACTGTTGCGGTATTTCTATACATTTTTATTACACAAGGTTTATATGCAATGGCAGTATTAGCCGCTTTTCAATTTATATTTAATGTATATGGTTGGTATTATTGGATTGCACGAAGTGGGGAGGGAGAGGTAAAAGCAACAGTTCGTTTAGATTTGAAAGGGTGGACTTTTTATATAAGTTTTATTTTAGTTGCTTGGATTGGTTGGGGTTATTATCAAGTCCGTTATTTAGAGTCAACAAGTCCATATTTAGACGCTTTAAATGCCGTATTGGGACTAGTGGCTCAATTTATGTTAAGTCGAAAAATATTAGAAAACTGGCATTTATGGATTTTATATAACGTAGTTAGCATTGTAATTTATATTTCTACTGGTTTATACGTCATGCTAATATTAGCTATTATTAATCTCTTTATATGTGTAGCTGGTTTGCTAGAGTGGAAGGGCAATTATAAGGGGCAAGAACATACAAATAATTATATCTAGAAAATAATTAGAATTAAAAACCCCTGAAGTACATATGCTTCAGGGGTTTACTAATAGAATATAAGATTATGCTTTTGTCATACCAAGTAATACAGCGCCGCCAATAATTAAAACACTACCGAGTGCAATAAAGATCAATTGACGTTTTGTTTTCTTTTCACCTAAGAATACAATCGCACCGAATGTTGAGATAACGATTCCAGTTTGAGATAATGGGAAGCTTGTTGCTACTCCAACACGTGGTAATGAAAGAAGTAAGAATAAGTTTCCAGTTCCCCATAGTAAACCAGACAAAGCATTACGGATTGCATATTTGTTAAATGGTTTATGTTTAGACGTCAGTACAACCGCACCAACAAACATACCAACTGCTTGTGGTAAAATAGCAGACCAACCATCGATATTATACCAACGAATAATAATTACATATACAAGATAGCCGAAAGTAGAAACAATTAAAGTAAGAAGTCCTTTTTTCAATTGTCCAGGTGGCTGAGCATTTTCTTTATCATCTAATGATGTGAATACAACACCAACTACGATTAATAGGATTGCAATCGTTCCCAGAATGATCGTTGTAGTAGTAGTCCACTCACGGAAAGCGATAACCCCAAAGATAGAAGTTGCAACAAGTTGCATACCAGTAGAAATCGTTACAGTAGTTGAAACACCTAGTTTTTCAACTGTTTTTAATTGGTTTACTTGTCCTAAAGCCCAGAATAAACCTGAAATAAAACCAACAATTAAGATTGTCATTGTTAAAGCTGGTTGAGTAAATACATACATAATTGTTGCGAAGAATAGAGCACCGATTGTCATACCTACCGTTTGGCTATATGCACCACCGCCCATTTTTACGCTTACTAATAAGATGTTTCCCCATGCAATTGCAGGAAGAAGCGCTAATAAAATGTCCATTACAAGACTCCCTTCGGTTTGCTATACCAATATAGTTACATATCGTTCTAACGATCGGTAATGCCCCACTAATAGAGTAGAAGATTACCGATCGCTAAAACAGGATGAAGAATTCACGATATAAATGCGTTTTCATTTCTTCATTTTTTGAAACACCTCCATATAATAACAGGAAATTGCCTATTTTAGAAAGTGAATTCAAATAAAATGTATATTTTAATAAGAGGTAAAATTCAGTTATTTCCCGGTGGTATATTTTATTTCCTAAGAAATAAAGAAGCAGCTTCGAAAAAAGCTGCTTTAAGAGTTAGTAATTCTTTTATTAATAAGTTGAATACATAGTAGAAATACGAGTGACATACCGATAGTAATAACTACAAGTGTCCAGGCGAGTTGCATATTACTTGCGTCAATGGCCATGTAAATTGCAGTCGGGATTGTCTGTGTTTTACCAGGGATATTCCCGGCAAACATGAGTGTAGCACCAAACTCACCGAGCGCGCGGACAAAGCTCAAAATCATCCCGCTTAGTAATGCAGGAAATGCAAGCGGAAGTGTAACGTGCAGAAAAACTTGATATTCACTTGCGCCAAGGTCACGAGCACTTTCTTCAATTTGTACATTTGCGATAGAAAATCCCGTTTTCGCTGATTGGTACATAAGCGGAAATGCAACAACTGTAGAAGCGATGATCGCAGCGGTAGATGTGAACATAATAGACTGCTGAAATAATGATTCAACCCACCTTCCGATCGGGCTGTTGTTTCCAAAGATGATAATGAGAAAGAAGCCGATAACAGTTGGTGGAAGTACCATTGGTAATAAAAATATGGTTTCTAATAGTACTTTATATCGCCATGAGGAGCGAGCTAGTGCTCGCCCGACAATCGTCCCTAAAATTGTAACGAGAATAGTGGCACACGCAGCTACTCTTAAAGATAGAAAGACAGGCGATATAATAGCATCAATGCTCATAGTAATTACGACAGGAATGTAAATCCATATCTCTTAAAGATAGATTGTGCATCTTTTGACTGCAAATACTCATAAAATGAAGTCGCCTCTTTCTTATGTTTAGATTCCTTTATAACACCTAAAGGATAGTGGATTGGCTCATGAGAAATAGCTGCTGCTGTTTCACCAATTTTTACTTTATTTGAAATGAGAGCATCTGTTTTGTATACGATACCAGCATCGACATTTCCTGTTTCTACATATGTTAACACTTGGCGAACATCTTTTGTAAATACGACTTTATTTTGAACATCATTCCAAAGGTTTTCTTGTGTTAGAGAGGCCTTTGCATATTTGCCAGCAGGTACAGATTCAGGTGTACCAAGTGCGATTTTTTTGATTTTCTCATCTTTTAAATCTTGAAATTTTGTAAGAGAACTTTCTTTAGGGATGACTAGAACTAGTTCATTTCCAAGAAGATTTTTCCCTTCTTTTTCATTAATGAATCCTTTTTTTACAAGGATTTGGAATTTATCTTCTGCAGCAGAGAAGAATAAATCAGCAGGTGCACCTTGTTCAATTTGTTGTTGAAGTGCTCCAGAAGCACCGAAGTTAAAAGAAAGTTCAATATTGGGTTCTTTTTCTTTATATTGTTTTTCAATTTCTTTTAATGCATCTTGTAAGCTTGCAGCAGCTGAGATAGTAAGCTCAACTGCTTTTCCTTCTTTAGCAGTTGATTTCTCTTTCTTATCTCCGTTTGTACATGCAACACTAAATATAAGAAGAAAAGAAAGTATAAGTGCCCCAATCGAACGTAATGTAAATTTATTCATAAAAAAATCCCCTTTCGTTTTGACACATCTAATTATAACTAAATATAACTAGTTATAATTGAATATAATTTGAACATATGTCTATTTTTAAAAAATAGGAGAAATATTCTTTTCTTTGTTACAATGAAAGGAGAAAGTGAGGAATCGTCTATGGATCATCATTCCTACACAACGGAAGAAGTAGCAAAGCGATTAAAAGTATCAAAATTAACTGTATACGACTTAATTAAAAAAGGAGAACTTCCTTCTTATAGAGTTGGTAGACAGATGCGCATTGATGCAGCAGATTTAGATCAATATATAAAACAAATGAAAACAGGAAAGGTACAAGTTACTCC
Organism: Bacillus sp. AF62; assembly: GCF_050312695.1. Classification (NCBI taxonomy): domain Bacteria; kingdom Bacillati; phylum Bacillota; class Bacilli; order Caryophanales; family Bacillaceae; genus Bacillus; species Bacillus sp. AF62. The sequence continues at coordinate 42,541 of NZ_JBNPJZ010000004.1, forward strand.
TGTAAAAAACGATGGTAGTAGTATCTTGAACACGTGTATTATTAGTGGTCAAGAACTAACGTTAGATATGTTAGCTAAACGTATAGAAAATCGTTTGCCAAGTTCTAATGTTTTAAGGGCGTATCAAGGTAGCTTAACAAGTTTAGTGAAAATGTATCAAGGAGAAGGAAGTATCGTTAGTTTGCATTTGTTTGATGGTGAAACGGGTACATATAATGTTCCTTATGTAAAACGCATTTTAGTAGGCCAGCCATGTATTATGATTAATTTATTGTCCAGAAATGTAGGATTTTATGTCCAAAAAGGAAATCCGAAGAAAATAAAGACATGGGCCGACATATCCAGATCCACTATAAAGTTTGTAAATCGAGAAAAGGGTTCTGGTATTAGAGTGTTAGTGGATGAACAATTACGAATCCAAAAATTAAATAAAGCTGATATTAGTGGATATGAATGGGAAGAATCGAATCATCTGGGTGTTGCCACGCAAGTTGCAAATGGAAAAGCTGATGTAGGAGTAGGTTCAGAAAAGTTTTCGCAAATTGTAAATGTGGACTTTATTCCAATCATGAAAGAACAGTATGATTTAGTAATTTTGAAGAATAAAGAAAATGAAGAGCTGATTGAAGTCGTGAAAGACATTCTGCAATCGGAAGAATTTCATAATGAATTAAATGCGATTGGCGGATATGATATTACGAAAACAGGTCAAATTATATATGAAACAAACTAAAAAGCTGCTTGTCTATAAGACGAGCAGCTTTTTCTATATAAAGGGGTTTGGGGAAACAAAGTGTTAAACAAGACCTTGAGCAAGTGTGTAAATGAAAGCCGTAAGAAGAGTAGCTCCACTTGCAAGTCCGATGAAGTCTGATTTGTTGAAAGTAATGTTGTTCATTATAATCTCTCCTTATTTGTTTAATGTAGTTGCAACAGCTTTTGCATCGACAAGTGCGGATAGCACCATGCCCATTGTATTTAAAAATTTATTTGATTTCATATTGTTCATCATGCGTATCCGCTCCTTTTCGAATTGTTGTTGCCCTGCTTATGTCTTAATTATAGGAAATATGTCCACTTGCAACTATCGAATTAGCTTACGAAAGACTTACACTTTTGTAAGAAAAAAAGACATTCATGTAAGAATGTCTTTCACAGCATATTGATATGATGATGTTCTTCAATTGTTTTTAAAAAACTACGCATTGAATTCGTCATATAGCTATCTTTACGGCGTATGAAAACCGTTGAAATACTGCCGTATTTTTCAGGGATTGCATGACAATGTACCTTACCTGCTTTAGAAAGATGATGGACAGCAGACTGTGGTACGAGTGTAATTCCGAGGCCGAGTGCAACGCTGTTTAATATTGTCTCTAATATATTGAATTCCATAATTCTTTTTGGTAGCAAACCTTCGTCTTTCAGCCATCGTTCTAGCTTGGAACGGTATCCGCATCCTTGGTTAAAAACGAGTAGAGGCGTTGTTGTAAATTCTTCTATATGAAAAGCTTTATTTTGTGTTACAAGCATTAATTTTTCTGTACTAACATCGTATTGTTCGATTAGTGGATGTTTAATAGGACCTGATATAAAGGCACCATCTAATTGATGATCAAGTACTTCTCTAATTAATTCTTCTGTTAGACCCGCTTGTAATGATAAATCGACATTCGGATAGCTTTTATAGTAAGAAGATAAAATGGTAGGCAGTGTACTTACTGTTTCGACTGTACCGATTTTTAATATACCGGAGGGTGTTTCGCTATCTAAAAATACTTGTTTTAGTTCGTCGACATCTTGCAAAATTTTACTAACATAAACGAGCATTTTTCTTCCTTCAGCTGTTAAAGTCATTCCTCGTTTATGGCGGTAAAAGAGTGGGGTTTTTAATTCGTTTTCGAGTTGTTTAATACGTGCAGTTACATTTGATTGTACATAATTTAATTCCTTTGCTGCGCTACTTACACTACCCTGATCGGCAACGCTTTTAAAGATTTGTAAGTCTCGTAATTCCATTTTGTAATCCCCCTTGATGTTAACTATCATTATAAATGATAGTTAACATCATTTTGAATCATTTTACGTGATATATTTTTTCTTTTACAATTCTCTTTGTGCAAATAGAAAGAAACGGGGGATTGCGGTGAGAAGAGGTCAAATGATAATAGGGGCTTTGGCGTGTTTAATTGCGAGTATGTCATGGGGAGCGATGTTTCCAGTTGCTGATCATGCGCTAGAATACATAGATCCATTTTATTTTTCGCTTATTCGCTATGGAGCAGTGGCGATAATGCTGATTGTATTGTTGTTAGTGAAAGAAGGAAAACAGGCATTTTGTTTAGAGGGAAGAGGAAAGTTACTCGTCTTTTTTGGAACGATGGCATTTACAGTATATAATGTCCTCATATTTTCAGGGCAAATGTTAATGGGTAAGTCGGGTGTAATGGTAGCTTCCATTATGGAAGCACTTATGCCGATGATTTCTATTTGTATTTTATGGGGATATAAGCATATAAAACCGAAGAAGTATATGATAACGAGTATGGTTATTGCTTTTGTAGGAGCTGTGTTTGTTATTACAAAGGTGACATGAGTTTCTTTGTAACATTGAAAGATAATATGTTCCCATTAGCATTTATATTTATTGGTGTTGTAGGGTGGGTTATTTATACGATGGGTGGTCAAACTTGTAGTGATTGGTCAACATTACGCTATTCTACGTTGACGTGTGTATTCGGTACGACTGTTACAGGAATTATAACGGTAATTATTACGTCGCTTGGATATATTTCAGTTCCGAGTATGGGAACGATTTCTATTGTGAAATATGATTTGTTATTTATGATGACATTGCCAGGTATTGTAGCGCTACTTGCTTGGAACTATGGTGTGAAAATTTTATCATCCATTAATGGGATTTTATTTATTAATTTTGTACCAATTACGACTTTAGCTATTATGATGATGCAAGGGTATCAAATCACAATGTTTGATATTATAGGGACTGTACTTGTTATTGCAGCGCTTATTCGCAATAACGTTTGTCAGAGAAAAGAAGAAAATATAAATAAGAGAGTTTTACAAGAAGAACAATTACGTCAAGCTGTTTAATAGGCAAATGGAGGATTTCACATGTTAGAAAGTTTATTGTTTTTCTTTGCCGTCGGAGTTGCCTGTGAGCTTGCAGCAATTAATCGAAATGGTCGTAAAAAGATAAAACAACAAGCTGAGCTGATACAGCTTTTAAAAGAATTGAAAGAAAGAAAAAATTAAAAAGACGACCGGGCATAGACGGTCGTCTTTTTCTATATAAAGGGGAAAGGGGACACAAAGTTATACAAGCGTAGCAGCGTAAATGAAAGCAGTAAGAAGAAGAGAGCCGCTAGCTAATCCTAAAAAATCTAATTTGTTAAAAGTAATGTTATTCATAATACATTCTCCTTACTTGTTTAATGCAGAATCAACAGCTTTTGCATCGAAAAGAGCCGATAATACCATGCCCATTGTATTTAAGAAATTGTTCGTTTTCATTTTGTTCATCATATTGATCCACTCCTTTTCGAATAATTGTTGCCCTGTTTCTGACTTAATTGTATGAAATATAGTAAGAAGTAACTATCGAATTAGCTTACAAGAAAATTACACTTTTGTAAGAATTGAAATTTAACAATTCATCCTTAATTTTATTACCAACTCCTAAAACTTAGTGTTATAATTATTGTAAGAATATGATTATACTTCGGATGTTTAGAAAGGAACGAAATAAATGTATAAACCAATTACATTTTTGTTGAAATATATATTTAAAACAGCTGGGAAAGTAGAAGTACAAGGAAGAGAAAAGCTACCAGAAGGTGGACCGTATGTTGTTGCATGTACACATACAAGTTTTATGGATGTATTAATGTTAGCTACAGGGATGTATCCAACTCAAATTCATTACATGGCCAAAAAAGAATTATTTGAAGGGAAATTCAAAAATTGGTTCTTTAAAAATGTAAATGCATTCCCTGTAGATCGTGCGAATCCAGGGCCAAGTACACTTAAAATTCCATCACGTTTATTAAAAGAAGGAAAGGTAGTAGGGATTTTTCCGAGTGGAACAAGATCAGCGGAAGATGTTTCATTAAAAGCGGGTGCTGTGACAATTGCGATGCGTTCTAATGTTCCGTTAGTACCAGCAGCTTATGTTGGTCCATCAAGTGTAAAAGAATTAATAAAGGGGAAAAAGGCACAATTGATTTTTGGAGATCCAATTCAAATTGAGGCTGGAGAACAACTAGATCGAAAAACCGCTATGAAAATGATGACAGATCAATTAAATGAGAAGTTTGAGGAGTTAAAAGAAGCTTTGCAATCAAATCAAAAATAAGAAAAGACGACCGGGCATAGACGGTCGTCTTTTCTATTACTATTTATAATAAAGGGGAAAGGGGACACAAAGTTATACAAGCGTAGCGGCGTAAATAAAAGCAGTAAGAAGAAGCGAGCCACTAGCTAGTCCTAAAAAATCTAATTTGTTAAAAGTGATGTTATTCATAATATATTCTCCTTACTTGTTTAATGTAGAAGCAACAGCTTTTGCGTCGATAAGAGCGGAAAATACCATGCCCATTGTATGTAAGAAATTGTTCGTTTTCATTTTGTTCATCATATTAATCCGCTCCTTTTCGAATAGTTGTTACCTTGTTTCTGACTTAATTGTATGAAATGTTGCGGAAAGTCACTATCGAATTAGCTTACAGAAAAATTACACTTTTGTAAGAGAAACGAATGAAGGTGTAATGATAAGAAGATTTGACATATGTTCATGGGATTCATTAAGTTAAAGATAGAGGTGAGTGTATGGCTAATATTAAAGATATCGCAAAGATGGCGGGAGTTTCAGTTACGACTGTTTCGAGAGTGTTGAATGATCACCCATATGTAAGTGAAGAAAAAAGAAAAGCGGTTATAGAGATAGTTGAGAAATTGAATTACTCGCAAAACGCAAATGCTGTTCATTTATCAAAAGGGAAGACGAATATTGTTGGTGTAATTCTACCTTACATTAATCACCCGAGCTTTGATGCAATGGTAGGGGGAATGATGGAGGGAGCGTTAACTCATAATTACAGGGTGCTACTTTGCCAAACGAATTATAATAAAAAAGAAGAAATGAAAAGTTTACATATGTTAAAAACAAAACAATTGGATGGTCTTATTATTTGTTCACGTGCAAATGATTGGGAAACGATAGAACCGTATGCTTCTTACGGCACAATAATTGCTTGTGAAGATAATGATATTTCAAACATCTCAAGTGTATATACGAATCATTCAGCGGCCTTTCAATTAGGAATGGATTATTTGATTGAGAAAGGTTATAAAAAAATTGGTTATTGTACGGGAAGAAAATTAGGGCCGAGTAGTCAAAAGCGTTTTGATGTTTATAAACAGCAATTGCAATCTATAGACGAAGAGGTTAATGAAGAATGGATTTTTACAGAATGTTTTACACTAGAAGATGGTGTGAAAGTGGCTCATAAGTTAAAAGAGATGCAGGATCTTCCTGAAGCATTAATAGTAGCAGGTGATGAAGTTGCGATTGGGGTTATGACAGAAGTTGAAAAATTAGGGATTCAAGTTCCTGAGGATTTAGCGATTATTGGCTTTGATAATCAACCTATCTCGCAAGTGTTACAATTGACAACTATTGATCAAAATTTAAAGGAGATAGGGAAAACTGCTTTTGAAATGTTGCATAGAAAAGTGAATGACGAGAGTTCTGAACAAGAAAAGCTGGAAATTCCATACGAACTTGTGGAACGCTCTACAGTTTAATCGTAATCCGTTATGTGTATAATCGCATAACGGATTATTTTTTTTGAAATATCTTTGACAGGAAACGCGTTTCATACTTTATAAAGGAGTTAAACCGGTCTGTAATAATCCATGGATTCTTTTCAAGTGTTAATGCAGTGAATAGAATTTGGAGGAATATGCATGAATGAACTTTTATCGAGTATGAAAAAGTATGTAGATGATGATGAAAAGATTCTGGCTTTTGTGGTAGGGATATTTGAGAAGGATAATTTTATATTATCGTATCAACATGGGGTTTTTGTTGCCACTACTAGACGTCTCCTTTTTTACGGGAAATTTCCGTACTATTCTTCAACATTTAAAGAGTATTCATATTTGCATATAGATAGCATAGATTTTCATCCGTATTTTGAATTTACTTGTAGTCATGAAACCATTCGCGCTAAGTATATTCAGAAAGGGAATGTGGAGCGATTTGTCCGTGCAGTTAGAGCAAATATGAATAATTAATCAACCCTCTGTTTAAACATAATATTTCAATTTTTAAGAGGGAAAATGCGGAATAAAAACCACTTCTAAACCTCTAGGAGATAGTGATACAATGTCAAATGGGGGGAGGGTATGAACTATGGTTAATCAACGTATAAAGGAAATAACACTAATTACAATTGGTTCATTATTATTCGCAATTGGTATTAATTACTTTGCAATTCCAAACCGTTTATCGGAAGGTGGAATTATTGGTTTAACGGTTGTTACGTACTACTTATTTGATTGGTCACCAGGAATTGTGAACTTTGCTATAAATGCAATTTTACTAGCTGTTGGTTATAAATTTTTTGATAAGAAAACAATGATTTATACAATTTTAGGGATTGTAGAAACATCTTTGTTTTTATACGTTACAGAACATATTGAGTATCATGTAAATAGTGATACATTATTAGCAGCTTTATTTGCTGGTTTATTTGTGGGTATTGGATTAGGCTGTATGTTCAAAGCCGGAGGTACATCGGGAGGATCAGCAATTTTAGCTCAGTTAGCAAATCAATATTTAGGTTGGAGTGTAGGGAAAGGCGTACTAATTATTGATATTGTTGTAATTGCTGGTTCTGTATTTATAATAGGGCAAGAAAAGGCGATGTATACACTTGTGGCTGTGTTCATTGGAGCGAAGGTGATTGATTTCATTGTAGAAGGAATGGACACAAAAACGGCTGTTACGATTATTTCGAATCAACCAGATTTAATTCGTGAAGCTATTACGAAAAATATGACACGCGGTGTTACTGTATTAGAAGGGCGCGGCGGATATACTGGTAAAAATAAAGAAGTTTTATATGTTGTTATTAATAAACAAGAGCTTGTTAAGTTAAAACAAGTTATTAGCCGGGTAGATGAAGATGCTTTCGTTGTTATACATGATGTACGTGATGTACTTGGCGGTGGCTTTAAAGCAAGCTAAAAGGTGAACGAGTAAATTCGTTCACCTTTTTTAATTCTTACAAAAATGTAAGTGTAATGTAATGAGATTCAATAGTAGATTTTATTCCCCCTTTTTAAAATGGATGTATATATATCCTGCAGAGGAGGAATGTTTATTATGAAGAAAAAAATGATCACTACTATAATAGCGATGATAGTGATAGTAGTAATGTTACTGCCTACGAAACTTGGACCGGTTATCGATAAATATAATCCACTGTATAAGACGAAAGAATACTATACGGTTGTGAATACAATTGGTCAGCATATCGGTGATGAGTGGTATGAATATGAATTTATTGCATTCGATGAACGTGGTAGAGAGCAGAAAATAAAGAAAACGGTTAAGCATATGTTAAAGAGAGATGAAGCATTAAAGGTTTTTGCAAAAGGGCGTTACGGTGAGTCCATTGAAGAGATTGAGGTTGCAAATATTCCTATAAATGCGAAGAGTAAACTTTTAACGGTGAGATAGCGAATATACCCCCATCTATTTTTTGTCGAAAATAAAAATACTGGGTAAGGGTATTTTTAAGATTAACAAAAAAGCCTTAGTCCATATAGACTAAGGCTTTTTTTATTATATAAAGGGGAAGGGGGTACATTGTAGTAGCATGGGTGAAAGGTATAAGAAGAGTAGCTACTAGCAATGTAATTTGGTTATGTGATTGTTCTTCTTATTTGGCTTACTTTCTAACTTTATTGTACGAAATATAAGTAAGGAGAACTATCGAATTACATTACACATAACTTACAAACATGTAAGCCTTCTGTAATGTAATTCGATAGTTAAAAGATAGTAATTTTCATATAGTGTAAATAGAAAGTCTCAATGTATTACTTTCTATTTGTAATGAAGAATGAAAAACCAACTAATTTTTAATAATCCTCATCTGAATAAAGATGGGGATCTTTTTTAAACCTTACAACATTGTAAGGTTTACGTAAGTTAATTCGATAGTAAATTTGTCATATTTTTTGCATAATAGATACAGATAGAAAAATAATTAGGGATCTAGTAAGAAGGGAGAAAAATGGGATGCGTAAAGAAGAAGTAGTGAAGTTACCAATTAAAGATTTCTGTAGCTACTTTACTGTTGCCGTAGTGTGTATTGGATTATTTGATATCATAACAAACTTAATTGTTAAATAATATAGATGCTAAAACAAGAAAGGAAGTCCTTTCTTGTTTTTTTTATGGGGGCATAAAGATGAAATGGATTGATAGTCATATACATGTTGATCAATATAAGGATGAAGAGAAGAGCAGATTACTAAAAAAGGTGGAAAATAGTAAGGAAATAAAGGGGCTTATTGCGGTATCTATGAATTATCAATCTTGTAAGGAAACGTTATCTTTAGCGAAGAAGTATCCCTTTATATATCCAGCGATAGGGTTTCATCCAGAGCAACAGATTCATAAAGAAGAGTGTGAACAGATTTATCAACTTATTGAACAGAACGCAGAGGAAATTGTTGCGATTGGTGAAGTAGGTTTGCCCTATTATTTGAGAAAAGAAGATGAAAGAATTGCTGCAGATCCATACATAGCTGTATTGAAAAAATTTATAGAACTAGCTAGTAAGTATAATTTGCCGATTGTATTACACGCAGTTTATGAAGATGCTGACATTGTATGTGATTTGCTAGAGAAATATAAAGTTTCACGTGCACACTTCCATTGGTTTAAAGGAAGCGATGAAACAATGAAACGGATGATGAGAAATGGTTATTATATTTCGATTACACCGGATGTTTTACATAAGGAGAAGATTAGAAAAATCGTTTCGTATTATCCGCTTGAATATATGATGGTAGAAACAGATGGTCCGTGGGAATTTCAAGAAGATGTTATAATGCACCCAAGAATGATTCGAGAGGTATTAAAGGAAATTAGTTCTATAAAAAACATATCCATTGATAAGGTCGCAGAAACAATATATGAAAATACAAGTCGATTTTATTTGAAAGGATAGGAGAATTATAGTTTTAATCATGTAACGGAAAAAGTAAAAGTTGAATGTATTTAGTAAAATGCCACGGTTTGATATAGGACAAAAAACCACCAAGCGTTCCGCTCGGTGGTTTTGTATTAGGATTCTAATTTTTTCGCACGTTTTAATAATAAAAGAAAGACAATGATAACGAACCCTAGTATAAGGAAGAAGCCATATTGCTTTATATAATCAATTATGTCATTCGCACTGGTTGGTTTTTCAACGTGAATGCCGTCTTTATTCGTCGTAATATGAATATCTTTCATTTTTACTTCATTCTTTTCCTTTTGTAAATCAATCCATTCTATATTTGGAATACTTTCTAGATCCTTTAATACTTCTTTTAATGGTTTCACACCTAAGTAAGGATGATAGAATGCTCCAATAATCCCATCGGATAATTTAGAAACAGATAGAGCACGTTCTTTCATTTTAGCAATAGTTTGTGGCTTATCTTCTTCAATAAATCCGACTGTTTCAGGCAATAGTTTCATTCCATGTAAAAATGACGGAGTACTTGTATAATATGGTGAGTGCATGGATTTCCAAGTTGTATCATTTAACTGTAGTTGTCCTACATAAGTTGAAAAGTATCTTGATAATATTTCATATCCTTTTTGAGACATCGTGTAATGAGGTGCTTCAAAGGCAACAGGATATAGTTTAGCAGCTACAAGTTCTTGAATTCCTTTTTCGATATGATCTTTCGTATATTTTTCCTCAAACTCTTCCCCTTTTTTTACATATTGGTTATATGCCTCTATATTTGGAAAGTCATCTTTTGTCTTCGGTTTTTCATGCTTCGGTTGGCGAATTGGTTGATCTGTTTTTACATCCCAAAATTCAAAGCCCTCACCTGTTTCGCTGTCATAAAATTGGTGAGTATAACCATGCATAATAATTGCTGCACCATCATCTTGCATAGATTGTAAAAGATCGACTAGTTCGGGTTTATCTTTTAGATGTAGTGTTTTACCTGTATCTGGATCTGCATATACAGGAATAACAGTGATCATGTAAGGAATCTTCTTCTCTTTTAGTAATTCAGCAATTTCTTTCAATTGATTTATATCTGCTGCTGGGTGAACATCCTCAAGACGTAAATAAGCTAATTTTTTATTGGTTTCGGGTTTTTGCTGAAAATAAGAAAATAGGCTTTCGCCAATATAATAAGATATCCAATCAAAGAGGTTAGAAGTTGCTACATAATAAGAATTATTTTGCTGTACAATTAATGGATAAGTATTATTTCCTCTTAAAGCATGTGCGAGAATTGTTCCGTTTGTATCAAGTTGTTTAATTGATCTTTCTTCTTCTAATATATTCTTTAATTTACGTGTTGGATATTCAATTGTATCAGAGTTTATATCTTCATTTTTAAGTGTGATAAATGAAAAACGAGTAGATAACTGTTCTATATTTTGACCTAAAACTAGTAATGGTCCTGGGAAGCCTTCTAGAAATTCCTTTGCTTCGGTAGAAAGTTCTTCTTGTTTTTCACCCATGTAAATAACATGTGTATACGAAGAGTTATCAGTTATTTCAGCTAACTGTTTTATGTTTTTAATTGTTATATTATTAGTGAAATGACCTACTTGTGTATTAAGTATTTGGATATCGCTTGTAATTTGATCATCGTTTGAACTGTATAAAATAAGGGTTTTTGGTTGTTCAGTTTTTTGTGCGGAAATAGGGACAGGAATTAATAGTAGTAAACTAAATAAGAGTAACAGCCATTTTTTTATATTATTATTCTCCTAGTTTATATTTAGAATTCAATTTACAATTATATACAATAAATGCGTTATAGTCTATGAAAGTTACATTTTTGCACGTATTTACCAGCTGTTTTTTCACAAAATCGGTCTAAAGCATGATGAAAATATATATAGTTATTTGCTATGATAAAAGAGTAATAGAATGTAGGTAATTGTAAAGGGAAGGCTGAAAGGGGACAAATTTCAGCGGAGAAAGAGGTAGAGGTAGTGAAGAAATTCTTTGTAGGATTTTTAGTTGTTCTTGGAGTATATTTATATTTCCAAGGAAAGTCTGAAGGAATGGATAAGCTAGTGAATGGAACAAGCTATGTTGATTCAGAAGAAGCAAAACAGATGAAACAAATCATTATAGAGGAAGCGAAGAAAGTAAATCTTCCGGAATGGATACCTCTTGCAATTGCTGAGCATGAAAGTCGATTAAATCCAAGGAGTGTTGGAGATAATGGAACTTCATTCGGATTGTTTCAACTACACCGCGGCGGCGGGCTTGCACCAGAACATTTAACTGATGATGAGCTAAAAGATCCACGTACAAATGCACAAATTGCAATGCCGCATTTGATGAAAGGATATAAGCGCGGGGTGCAAAAAGGTTTGACTGATTTTGCATTACTGAAATATATAGCGAATACATCTGGATGGCCAGGGAATTTAGGGCCGGAGTGGACGGATAATAACATGAAGTATAACATCGGATTAGAAGATGTGTACTATCGAAATAAAGGTGTAATAAAAGAGTAGGTTTTGATACCTACTCTATTTTTTTTGATAATCGTGTCATTTTGTGAAATACTCCGCTAGTTGTATTTTTACGTCTTCTAGTTTTGTAGAAACTTGAGGTATTTTATATCCTACATACAGCGGTGAAACGACAAACCTAGGAACAACTTTACAAATAATTTTTCCATTTAAGTAATAGAAGAATAAGTTATAACTACTGCATCCTTTATGAAAATCTGTCAGTATGTAACGTACAGTTTGCTGAATGTAATTTGCCATTTCATCTATATATGAAATATTATCAATGATTATATTGAATTCAGTGAAGCCGATAATGGGACGCTCTGAAATATTAAGCTCAATGCGTTCATTTTTTTGAACAATTACTCCTTGGAAATTTTCCTCTTCAATATTTTCAAGATAATCTACATATTTCATTCCGATAATTTGCATGTGTGCATGATGCAAACGTCCACCTGAAAATGGACCGTGATTTTTATATAAAATCACAGATGCGAACTCCTTGTTTTTCTGTAAGTGTAACCAATGTTGAATAGAAAATTGCATTAATTTCCGCATATGTTCTTCTGTATATGTTGCGATATGATCTTCGCAATTATCGGTTTCGATTAACACTGTTTGAAATGTATCTTGTAATGTAGGAAATTTATTTTTCAACCAAATAATAGAACCATCAGTTGCTAAAATATCCGTTAAATGTTCTTTATCGCAAAATGGACATGCAGCGCTTCTATTCCGAATACTTTCTGGTTTTTGTTTACCGATATCGTTTAAAAAATATAGTTGTTGTGTATCCATTTGTATATATGCCCCTTTAAAATATGTGTAAAAATCCCGCTTAATACATTCGGGAAAAGGAGAAGGAAATCCTCTAAAGGAAATATGGAAAAAATAAAAGACAAGATATCCTCATTACGATAGGGTACCTTGTCTTTTATTTTTTCTCTAATAGTGTGTATGGATAATATAGAACATTTTCATTATTTTTCTTTTTTCTATTTTTTATTGTGTATAAAGTAATTGCTGTGCTTGCAATTATAATAATGGCTTTCCTCATATTCATATACCCCTTTTTATTGTTGGTTTAATTCTTGGCTAACTGCTTTTGCATCGACTAAAGCGTGTAAAATCATTTTCACCATGTTTATCATATTTCTTCACTCCTTTTTATAGTTCATTTAGTTCTTTTACAACTGCTTGTCCGTTCACTAATACCTCAAAGATTGCTTTTACGATTTCTTTCATCATGTTTGTTTCCTCCTTTTGTTTGTCTCTCTTGTTTACATCTTTATTGTATAGGGAGGCATCTTTTCGTACTATCGCTTTCCATTACGTGAACATAACAGTTTTGTAAGATTTGATGTCACTTATTGAAATGTTTAGTCTATCTTCATTATTTTCAGAAAAATGACTATTCAAACATGAAATTGGAAAGTATAATAAAGAAGTAAGTATTAAATTCCGTACGAAAGGGGTGAATGAGATGAAACGTTCTTTAGCTGCACGTGCCAAGTTTTTAGATTTTATCTATTTTTGTCGTGCGATTTTTCATGATGTAGTTGTTAACGGGATACGTATGCCCTTTTTTAACAATTGCATAGTGACTATTGAACGATAGAAATCTCTTCACCCATTTTTAATAAACGTGTGAAAAGGGAGCTATTTGGCTTCCTTTTTCTATGCCGAAAACCATGGGGAATGTTTCTTTCTCATGGTTTTTTATATTGAAAGGAGTACGGAAAATGACTATTTGTAGTGTAAATAATGTAACGAAATCTTTTGGTGGAAACACTATATTTGAAAATATATCGCTTGAAATAAAGAATGGTGAACGTGTTGGATTAGTTGGTCGTAACGGTAGTGGGAAGACAACAATCTTTGGGCTTCTAACGGGAATGGAGAGTTTGGATGCAGGAGCCATTCATATGAAGAAAGGTACACGTATTGGTCATGTCGCACAAATTCCGAAGTTTGATGAGGCTATGACTGTATATGATGTATTGAGTTCTGCTTTTAAAGTAGAAAAGGAATTAGAAAAAGAAATGCATGCTTTAGAAAAAAATATGGCGGTGGAACAGGAACAATCTGCTTTGGAAAAGCTAATGGAGAGGTACGGAGTCATTCAAGAAAAATTTGCGTTTCTCGGTGGTTATGAAATCGAGGCAAATATAATGAAGGTAGCAAATGGCTTACAAGTGACAGACTTATTTTCAAGAGTATTTACGGAATTAAGTGGAGGAGAACAGACGAAAGTAAGCCTTGCATATATGCTATTGCAGAAACCAGATTTACTTCTATTAGATGAACCAACAAATCATTTAGATTTATTTGCAGTTGAATGGTTAGAGCAATTTTTAAAAGAATACACTGGAACAGTTATGGTTATTTCACATGATCGTTATTTCCTTGATGAAGTTGTAACGAAAATTTTTGATTTGGAAGATGGAGAGATTCACGTGTACCATACGAATTATTCTCAGTTCGTTGAGGAGAAGGAAGAAAGATTACTTCAAGAGTTTCAAGCTTATCAGGAGCAACAAAAGAAAATAAAGAAAATGAAAGAAGCAATTAAGCGTCTACGTGAATGGGCAAATCAAGCGAACCCTCCGAATGAAGGATTGCATAAAAGAGCGAGAAATATGGAACGTGCGTTAGAACGTATAGAGAAATTAAAGAGGCCAATTTTAGAACGAAAACAGATGGGTCTTCAGTTTGAAGGGCAAGAGAGAAGCGGGAAAGATGTTGTTGTAATGAAAGAAGTGAGTAAAGGTTTTGCTGGCCGACCTTTATTTGAACAAGCGAATTTACATGTTCGTTTTCAAGAGCGTGCGGCTATCGTTGGTCGTAATGGTACAGGAAAGACTACATTATTAAAACTACTATTAAAAGAAATAAATCCAGACGTTGGTGAAATTCGAATTGGTAGTAGTGTCAAAATTGGTTATTTATCACAGCATACGTATGGAAATGTGAAGAGTAATGTATTGGAAGCGTTTAGAGAGTATGTAGCTGTAACAGAAGGAGAAGCAAGACATATATTGGCTAATTTTTTATTTTATGGTCCAGCAGTATTTAAGAAAGTAACGCAACTGAGCGGTGGAGAAAAAATGAGGTTAAGACTTGCGCAACTTATGTATCAAGACATCAATTTTCTAATTCTAGATGAGCCGACAAACCATCTTGATATTGAATCAAGGGAAGTTTTAGAGGAAGCCCTTGAGCAATATAATGGAACAATCCTAGCTGTTTCACATGATCGTTATTTTTTAAATAAGTTATTTGAAAAGACGTACTGGATTGATGAATGTAAATTATTTGAGTTTGCAGGAAACTATGCATGGGCTCGTCAAAAATGGGAAGAAAAGCTTGAGAAGCAAGTAATAAAGCAAAAACGCCAAGGGAGAAAGAGTGTTGAAATGGTTCCAGTAAAAGAGAAAAAAGCTAGGAATCTTGAAGAGATTGAAAATGAGTTAATGCATGTAGAAGAAGATATATATGCAATAGAATGTGAAATGGAACATGTAGCTAATGTTGAAAGACTTGAAAAATTATATGAGGAAAAAACGATGAAAGAGTTGTTACGAGCGAAGTTATATAGTGAGTTAGAGAATATTGTGGAGTAAAGAGTAGAAAGCCACTTCCTTTCAGTTTTGCTGGAGGAAGTGGCTTTTTCATAATAATATTTTGCTTTAAAGATTAAATGAAGCGATGTGTTTCACGTGAAACAGTAACTTAGATAAATCCGTGTTCCTCAATTTGCATAGCTTGTGAAGCGTATGAAATGATAAGGTGAAAAATAAATGTCATTAGTGGCTTTTCAATAGGAGTAATCACAAAAACAAAGGCTAACTATTTCCCGAGAGATAAAGTGAAACTTTAATCAGTGGGGGGTTACTGCCCGGCAAATAGCGGGATAAATATGTGTAACAGAGACTAGTGATTGAAAACGAAAAGAGAGCAAAGTTACAGCTTTACGCGCTGAACTCTGCTCTCTTTCTGCGTGGCATCTTCTCTTGTTGAAATTATAATAGCGATCCCGAGCATGATAAAAAAAGCTAAAAAGAGGACGAACTTTGGGAAGAACGGGAATAGTAATAGCGCCCCGACTATCATAATTGTTAATAATACGTAGTGCAGGACGTATTGGAATAGGTTGTCCATATTTTCGCCCCCTTTTTGGTAATTGGTTATTAGTATTCTATGTTTCATGCTGAAGAAATAGAAGTAGATTTTTAAGTTTTTAATACGAATTATAGCTGAGTTTTCTTAAAGTATAAGGATAGAGTGATAATTTTGGGAAAATTCTCAAAATATTTATTTAGAAAGAATTGACATAATATACTGAACGATATAAGCTAATAACCATAAAGTCTACCGGAAAAGTCGGAATAAGATTGTTACCCCTCAAAAACATCTATTTTTTTCTGATTAAAACCGACTTTTCCGATTGGCTATAAATGTGCTGTGGGAGGCATACATAAGCTAATAAGTTCAAAGGGTATAACTATTAAAAAGTTAGGGTGGGGACAATGAAGAAAAAGACAAAAAAATGGGCTGGTGTATTTTCAGTATTAATGAGTAGTTCGCTTCTGTTGTCTGCTTGTGGGGGACAGGAGGACTCGGCTTCTACAGAGCCGGTTAAACAGCAGGATTTAAAAAATGTAAAAGTTGAAAAGATTGCTGCTACAGATAAGACAAAGGTGCCTGATAAGGCAAAAAATAGAAAAGATACTTTTATTTCAGGTATCTCCAAGCCTGGGGGAGTTTTCTTACCTTACTTTCAAGAGAATGGTTGGGATGGTAATGTGACATCGGTTATATTTGCTTCTCTTGTTACAACAGATAAACAAGGAAAACCGATACCGGATCTTGCTGAGAAGTGGGATGTTTCTTCAGACCAATTAACATATACATTTCATTTACGTAAAGACTTGAAATTTAGTGATGGATCGCCATTAACTGCCGACGATGTAGCATTTACATTAACACTTCTACATGATAAAGCATATGAAGGCGGCGATGATATTTCACAATATGTAATTAAAGGTGGAAAAGAATATAAAGAAGGAAAAGCGACGTCTATTGAAGGAATTCAAGTTGTTGATCCACAAACAATTAAAATTACGACTGAAAAAGTTAACTCACAAGCGCTAATTGCTTTAGGTGGTCCAGTATTATCGAAAGCTTATTATGGAAAAGAGTATAAACAAAATACTAGTTTAGATTATTTAAAAGAGTTATATGGAAAACCGATAGCTGCGGGGCCATATAAGTTCGAAAAGTATATACCAGGACAGGAAGTTCGTTTTATAGCAAATGAAAATTATTATGCAGGTAAACCAAAAATTCAAAACTTTATTTATAAAATTACTTCACCGGATACCAAGTTCCAATTATTCCAAACAGGTGAGATAGATTATACAGGAGTAGGTTATGGGGATGAAATTTTAGAACAAGTGAAGAGTTTGCAGTTTGCAAATGTTGAAATAGAGACGGCTTCTTCATTTAGTTATATAAGAATGAATAGTAAAAAACCGTATTTAAAAGATAAGAAAGTTCGTCAAGCTCTTATTTATGGTTTGGATCGTAAAAAGTATGTAGATACAGCTTTTAAAGGATACGGTACAGTAGCTAATGTTCCAATTCATCCAACATCTTGGGCTTATACAGAAGAGGGGATTAATAAGTACGAATATAACTTAGATAAGGCGAAGAAATTATTAGATGAAGCTGGATGGAAAGCTGGTTCAGACGGAATTCGTGAAAAAGATGGTCAAAAGCTTAAATTAACGTATTATGGTGCAAGCTCGGCAAAAGACGGTGATTTATTTATTCCGATTGCAAAAGAGAACTATAAAGAATTAGGCGTTGAATTTAACCCTGAATTTATGGACTTTAATACGATGCTGTCAAAAGTAAAAAAAGGAGATTATGATTTAGCTTCTGTTGCAACACCAATTACAACAGATCCAAGTGAAACTGTAGGTGGCTACTCCTCGGATGGTGATGATAATACCCTAGGATATAAAAATGAAAAAGTAGATGCATTAATTAAAAAGGGACTTGAAACTGTAGATATTGAAAAACGTAAACCGATTTATAAAGAACTATACAAAGAATTAAGTGATGATCCGCCAGTAATTTTATTGAATTATCGTAGAGTCATCACAGCTTACAATGGAAACATTAAAGGAATTGATCCTGAGAAGTATGACAGTATTAGTTCGAACTCGCCAGTATTATCTATTGAAAAATAACGAGAAGAATGTATAAGTAGAAGACATTTTTTCATTCAGCTAGTAATATGCTGATTCGAAAAAATGTTCTTCTATTTTAAGCATAAGATTGGAGAGGAAAAGGGTGAAGACGTATATCGTTCGTAGGTTGTTACAAATGATTCCTACAGTATTTGGAACATCAATTGTTATTTTCTTCCTGTTTGCACTTCTTCCGGGGGATTATATTGATTCAAATCCTAAGATTACACCACAAAGAGCAGCAGAGCTTAGGGAATTGTATGGATTAAATAAGCCAATTATTGAGCGTTATTTTCATTGGTTAGGTAATGCATTGCAAGGAGATTTTGGTTTCTCGCTTCAATATCAAGAACCTGTAACATCATTATTAAATAAATTTATTTGGAATTCTTTTAGTGTAGCAGTTATTGCGTTATTTTTTATTTGGCTAATTGCACTTATTATCGGTGTATTCTCGGCGACGAAGCAACATTCTTTATTCGATAAGCTTGTAACAATTGGTATCTTTGCGGCAATGTCATTTCCTTCATTTTTTATTGGTTTGTTTCTAATTAAGGTGTTCGCAGTGGATCTTAAATTATTGCCGATAGGTGGAATGATTGATGTTGGCAGTAATTCAACAGGATTTGCTTACGTGATAGAAGTTGCAAAACATATGATTTTACCAGTATTTATTTTGACACTTCTTGGGGTCGGCTCGCTAACTCGTTATTTTAGAACAAGTATGTTAGAGGTTGTAAGACAAGATTACATACGAACAGCAAGAGCGAAAGGTTTGAAGGAGAAGACGGTTATTTATAAGCATGCATTAAAAAATGCAATATTACCGGCAATTACGTTATTAGCATTTGAATTACCAGGTTTGTTTTCAGGAGCGATTATTATTGAACAAATTTTTAACTGGCCAGGGATTGGTAGTATTCAATTAGAGGCATTAAATTTCCGCGATTATACAGTGTTAATGGCATTTACGATGTTTCTTTCTTGTTTAACAATTGTTTCGAATTTTTTCGCAGACATTGTATATGCAGTTGTTGATCCACGTATTCGGTTGAATTAAGGGGGGAATGAGATGGAAACTGTTACAGCGATTACAGAGAAAAAAGAAAAGAAGAAAAGGAAAAATGAATCATCACCGTGGCGACAGGCTCTTAAAAAGATAAAAAGAAATAAGATGGCACTCGTAGGATTGTATGCATTAATTTTTATGTTTTTATTTTGTTTTATTGGTCCTTTCTTTTCACCATATGCATCAGGGAAAATACAAGTTGCACTAATTAACAAACCACCTAGTTTTTCTCATTGGCTTGGTACAGACCAATTAGGAAGAGATATTTTAACGAGACTAATGCAAGCGGGACGGATTTCATTAACTATCGGCATAGCTTCAATGGTTTTATCAGTGATACTAGGAGCTGTATTAGGAGCGATTGCAGGTTTTTATCGTGGTATTGTGGACAATATTATTATGCGGCTTGCAGATATTTTAATGTCGATGCCAGGATTACCGTTACTTATTATAATGGGTGCGATTTTATCAGAGTGGAAAGTACCGTCTGATTATCGTTTATATGTCATTATGATTATTTTAAGTTTAGTAGGTTGGCCAGGGCTTGCTCGCCTTGTAAGAGGGCAAATTTTATCACTTAGGGAGCAAGCATTTATGCAAGCTGCGGATGTGTTAGGAATAAAAGATTACCGGAAAATTATATATCACTTAATACCTAATGTTTTACCCATTTTAATTGTCGTATCTACATTAGGTGTTGCGGGTTCTATTTTGGGAGAATCCGCGCTAAGCTACTTAGGTCTCGGCGTCGTCCCACCTACGCCATCATGGGGGAACATGATTAGCGCAGCTAACTCATTAATTGATTTCCAAAAGCGTCCGTGGTTATGGATTCCGCCTGGTTTTGCAATCTTTATAACAGTTGTATCAATTAATTTACTTGGTGATGCACTTCGTGATGCGTTAGATCCAAAGATGAGACGGTAGGTGAGAAGGTATGAGTAGAGCGGTAGTAGAGCTAAAAGACTTACAAACACACTTTCAAACGGAGGAAGGGACAGTGAAGGCTGTAAACCATGTTAGCTTTGCTGTTCGAGAAGGTGAAACGGTTTGTGTAGTAGGAGAATCAGGTTGCGGGAAGAGTGTAACGGCTTTATCTATTATGGGGCTTATTGCTGAATCTGGCAGTGTAGTAGGTGGAGACATTTTATATGAAGGAAAAAGTCTTTTAGGAATGAAAGAGAAAGAACTTCGTAGTTTACGAGGCAATGATATTGCGATGATTTTCCAAGAACCGATGACATCGCTAAATCCGGTCTTCACTGTAGGTGAGCAAATTGTAGAAACGCTAAGGGAGCATGAATTACTTAGTAAAAATGAAGCGTATAAGAAAGCAATTGAGTTAATTCGTAAAGTTGGCATAGCCCGTGCTAATGAAATTGTTCATTCTTATCCGCATGAATTGAGCGGTGGGATGTTACAACGTATTATGATTGCTGTTGCGCTTAGTTGTAATCCTAAGTTATTAATTGCAGATGAACCAACAACAGCTCTTGATGTTACGATTCAAGCTCAAATATTGGATTTACTAAGACAAGTGAAAGAAGAATTTAAAACGTCGATCTTATTAATTACACATGATTTAGGTGTCGTAGCAGAAATGGCTGATTACGTTGTCGTTATGTATGGCGGGAAAGTTATTGAAGAAGCTCCAGTACTAGAGATATTCCAAAATCCAAAACACCCTTATACGAAAGGATTGTTGAAATCAAAACCAGTAATGGGAAAACGAATAGATAAACTATATTCTATTCCAGGGCAAGTTCCGAATTTAGTTGGTTTAGGTGAGTTTTGCTACTTTAGTGGGCGTTGTGAGCATTGTATGGAAATATGTGAAAAAGAAGCCCCAAATCTAAATGTAAATGATGAAAATCATAAAGTAGCTTGCTGGTTATATGAGGAGCGTGCGGAACGATGAGTGAACCATTATTAGAGGTGAAAAACCTAAAGACATACTTTCCAATTAAAGGTGGCATATTTAGTAGAACGATTGGGCATGTAAAAGCAGTTGATGGAGTAAGTTTTACTATTAATAAAGGTGAAGTGTTTGGTCTCGTTGGCGAATCAGGGAGCGGAAAAACAACGATAGGAAAAACAATTTTACGTCTCGTTCAAAAAACGGAGGGGGAAGTGAAGTTTAAAGGGAAAGATGTTCATTCTTTATCCAAGGATGAATTGAGAAAACATCGCCCTAATATGCAGCTCGTTTTCCAAGATCCATTTAGCTCATTAAATCCGAGAATGAGAATTGGTGAAGCGCTTGGAGAGCCGATGTTGGCCCACGGATTAGCGACGAAAGAAAATGTTCGTGAAAAGGTAATTGAAGTATTGGAGTTATGTGGCTTAGCTCCTTATCATATTGACCGGTATCCCCATGAGTTTTCTGGTGGACAACGTCAGCGTATCGTAATCGCAAGGGCTATGGTATTAAATCCAGAATTCATTGTAGCTGATGAACCTGTGGCGGCACTAGATGTATCTATCCAAGCACAAATTATTAATTTATTTAGTGAGTTACAGGAGAAAAAGGGATTATCTTATTTATTCATTTCACATGATTTGAGTGTAGTAGAACATTTATGTACGAAAATCGGAATTATGTATTTAGGTACAATTGTGGAGACGGCGCCGCGTGATGAGTTATTTACCAATCCGCTACATCCGTATACAAAAGCATTGTTATCAGCTGTTCCAATACCAGATCCAACAGTGAAGCGAGAGCGAATTATACTAGAAGGGGATATTCCAAGTCCAGCAAATCCACCTTCGGGTTGTCGTTTTCATACACGTTGCCCGTTTGCAACAGATGTTTGTAAAAAAACAATACCAGAATTTCGTAATGTTGGTGATGATCATTTTGTTTCTTGTCATCATGTATAAAAAAAGGACTCTTTCAAATGGAAAGAGTCCTTTTTTTATTTACTAGATGAAGTTTGTTTCAATACAAATTGCTCGATTGCGTGAGAAACACCATGTTCATTGTTTGTTAATGTTACAACATCACATAGTTTTTTTACATCTTCTTCAGCGTTGCCCATTGCAACAGATAAGCCTGCTACTTCTAACATTGGTACATCATTAAAATTATCACCAATAGCAACTGTATCTTCAATAGGGATATTAAAATGAGCTGCCATCTGCTGTAGCCCGTTTCCTTTATGTCCATTCTTATCCATAATTTCTAAGTTAGTAGGAGCTGATGCTGTAACCATAATATCAGCGTCTTCTTGTAACACGCTTAATAGCTGTGCGCGATGCGCTGCATTAAATGTTGAAATGAAGAATTTAGATATTTCTAGTTCTTGGTTATTTACAACATCTTCTATTTTTTTGAAATCGGTAATTAGGTTCGATTTCTTTTGCTTTTCTGTAATTCGTTCAAGCTCCTCTAATGTAACATCGAGCGCATGCTTATTTTCTTCGAACGCTTGCATCACTTGATCTTGCCATGTATATGGAGAATAAACTCCTTTATTCGTATATAGCTTATATGGGAAACCTTCAGATTCTAGTAATTTTGCAAGTTTGTACACTTTGTCGTTTTGTATACAACGAGAGTTAATTACTTTTCCATCCACATAAACAATAGCCCCATTGCTTGCTCCGACTGGAAGAGATAATTTATATTCTTCCAATAGCTTTAAAGCATCCTCTTTCGCACGACCAGAACAAATCATTACAATATGACCAGCTTCTTGTGCAGTTTGGATTGCTTGTAGGTTTTCTTTGGAGATTTCAAGATTAGATGATAGTAGTGTACCATCCATATCTAATGCGATTAATTTCAAAATGACCACCTCTTTGTTTTTATTATACATAGTTATATAGAGGAAACATATAAACTTATCTTGGAAAGACGGTATTTTATCTCATATTAAAAGTAAGTAAAGATTAGATAGGTTTAGTGTCACTAAATAAACTGTTTGTAACAAAAATAGAGAGGAGGATGACTATATTTCACTTTATGACTGTAATATTACACGAATGTTACAAACGTGAGTTTAGTGAAAAGCGCATTAAATAAAGGTTTTCAGGGATTATTATAAAAAAACGTAAAAAAAGTGTAATAAATTTCACGTTATTATATTGCAACGTAACAATAGTTATGTTACATTAATGTTACAAACGTTACGTTATCAAATTTAATGTAACGTTAACATAAAAACTATGAAATAAACATTTCTTAGAAATTACATATAGATAACTTATGAAAAGGGAGGATAAATGATATGAAAGAGCAAGTATTACAAGTAACAAAAGGTGACTTCGTAGGATCAGCAAGTGGAGCGGTAGTATTAACAGCATTAATCGTATTTCTATCAAGCGTATTAGTATAATAGAAACTTTGTAACAAAAGAAAAAGAAGGGAGAATGAAAGATATGAAAGAGCAAGTATTACAAGTAACAAAAGGTGACTTCGTAGGATCA
>NZ_JBNPJZ010000280.1:0-317 GCF_050312695.1 Bacillus sp. AF62
TGAGAAATTACTTTACCAGTTTTATCTGTTCGTAACGTATCTACTTTTTTACCATCTTTATACACTTCGAATTCTGCGTCTGATAATACTTTCGTTTTATCTTCCGCATCTACTTTCACGATTTCGAATTGACCCGTTACTTTTTCATTCGTAACTTCTTGTTTTACTACTTCGTTCGCTACAACGTTCACTTCTACTGTCACTTCTAGCGCTTTATAACCTTCTGGCGCTTTTGTTTCCTCTAACGTATACTTTCCTGGCACTAAGCTTTCGAATTTCACAACGCCGTCTTTATTCGTTGTTTTCGCTTCTCCAAC
>NZ_JBNPJZ010000281.1:0-316 GCF_050312695.1 Bacillus sp. AF62
AACCCCACGCTTACTCCGGTTGTAAGATCTGCAAAAACAGTTAATAAGAATGTCAATATAAGTACCAGGGTGTCCCCCGTTTTGGTTTTCAGAATATGAATAAATTCATGCTTCTCACTCATATTCCAAGCAACCACCATTAAAATTGGTGCCATACTAGCCAGTGGAATATGAAAAGCAAGTGGAGACAAAAATAATAATACTAGTAATACCACCATTCCGTGTATCATGCCTGATATGGGGGAAGTCGCCCCATTTTTAATATTCGTTGCGGTTCGAGCGATGGCACCCGTCGCAGGAATACCGCCAAATAAGG
>NZ_JBNPJZ010000282.1:0-315 GCF_050312695.1 Bacillus sp. AF62
ATTTGAATATATTTCCTTTCCTCCACTGATCACACACCTTTTTTAAGTAGTTGTACCAGTATAGCCTAGTTTGAAAGGCTTTTTTCAAAGATTTGACACAATCTCCTTTTATTAAGATACAGTAGCCTTCTCCACGAACGGAGAGGGGTGAAGTCTTACATTAATTAGTACATTGACACTCCCACGGCTAAAGCCGCAAGTCCTACACCTTACGGTGTAACGGATGGGATTCTTGAATGACTAAACGTTCGCAGTCCATTTCTGTTTTGAACAGCTTTCAAGATGAGGGTGTGCCATCCCCCCTCCTAAGACAGA
>NZ_JBNPJZ010000036.1:0-314 GCF_050312695.1 Bacillus sp. AF62
ACTAAAGCAAAACCGGGACCAGGCATCATTATAATAAGGAGTGCTGTAAGGATAAATAGCATATAATTTTCCATGTTATGGTATTTCCTTTCTGATTTTTAGTTTCGCTTATAGTATAGCTTTTTTCCTTAAAACATTAAATATAAAAAGTGTGATCAGGATAGTATCATAAACTTTCAAGGAGTTGTAATTGAATTATAGAGGGCTTCACTTGAATAATGTTCTTCTGTAAATGAGCGTTTTTTAATTACTTTTTCTCGGAACACTCTTAATTTTCTTTCGTTTATCGAGGGTATTAGTATCAACTTGACCAA
>NZ_JBNPJZ010000283.1:0-313 GCF_050312695.1 Bacillus sp. AF62
ATTTTTCTGCGTTAGGAAGTTCTCAGCTTTCCTTCCTTCTCTGTATAACCGGGTAAAATAACTCGTGTCCTTTTCTTCGCTTATTATGAAATTGAATGCAAAAAAGCATATTCATCCCTAAATATAGGGACGAATATGCTTATATCCGTGGTTCCACCCAGATTCCCATCACAAAAAACATAATGGCTTCTTTTGCGATAACGTCGCATACACGGCACTAGATACTTAATTTCCCTAGTGCAGCTCTAAGGTGGTAAGTTATTTTTCTGCGTTAGGAAGTTCTCAGCTTTCCTTCCTTCTCTGTATAACCGGG
>NZ_JBNPJZ010000284.1:0-310 GCF_050312695.1 Bacillus sp. AF62
TTCGTTCATTTCTCAGCGATTCAAGGCGAAGGTTACAAAACTTTAGAAGAAGGTCAAGCAGTGACTTTTGATTTGGAACAAGGTCAACGTGGACCTCAAGCTTCAAACGTACGTAAAGCTTCTTAATTTTACAAAGCAGGGAATGCAGGCTCTTTTATAAGAGTCTGCTTTTCTTTTTTTCATGAAACATAGAATCCCCACTCATAAAGGATATGAAAACAGTAAATAAAAATTGGAGGGTGTTGCAAAACTAAAATAAATATGCAATGTTATGAATCAGAAAAACTAGCTGAACATGCAATAGATAGCG
>NZ_JBNPJZ010000285.1:0-310 GCF_050312695.1 Bacillus sp. AF62
GGTAAAAGATGAAATGAAAGTTACGCAAATGTATAGTATAATAAATTTCTAAATAATAAAAGGTATTAACAAAAAAAGAACGGTTCTATTGGCATAGTCCGTCTTTCGAGAAGAGAATAATGACAGTTATTCTCTTAATTAGAGGGTGTTGCAAAACTAAAATAAATATGCAATGTTATGAATCAGAAAAACTAGCTGAATATGCAATAGATAGCGATTTTGACCATACCAATGTGGCTGTTCCAGCCCTTTATCTTTGAGATGACTAAACTGTTGTTCAATTTTTCCACGCTCTTTCATCAACTGTTTG
>NZ_JBNPJZ010000286.1:0-308 GCF_050312695.1 Bacillus sp. AF62
CAGTTATTCAGAACTGCTTAAACTACAACCGTATTTTGTAAGCAGGTTGATGTTTTTTCAAACTTTGCAACAGAACCACGTTCCCTGTATTATTGGAGTAAACTGTATACATCTCAATTAGAGCAAGGAATGCCCTACCGTTCTTTACGTAAAACGATTGCGATTAATCTATTAGATTTTGATCTCTTTCTTCAATATGATGATATGCATACAGTCGGACAATTTTGGAGTAGGCAACACAAGGAAGTGTTACTCGAAGATTTGGAAATCCATTTCATTGAAATTCCGAAATTGCTACAGCAATGGAG
>NZ_JBNPJZ010000287.1:0-306 GCF_050312695.1 Bacillus sp. AF62
ATAAAGTGAAACTTTAATCAGTGGGGGTTTTGTTCATCCCCCACTGATTATTAGTTGAACCAATCGGGCTTTTACGGACAGTTGATCCCCCACCTAACTTCTTTGCTTCCGCTGAATTTTGAGGTCGGGGTCTTACTGCCCGTTAATGCGGGATAAATGTTACAAAAACATTTATAATAGCTCTAACTTGCACAATGCTTCCCGTTAATATAATACGCTGATTCTGTGAAAACCGTAAATACAACCTCTACTTCTGGAAGTCCAAAATCCATTACATATGTAGTAATGGCCTTGGCAAATCGATCA
>NZ_JBNPJZ010000288.1:0-304 GCF_050312695.1 Bacillus sp. AF62
CTGCATCGTAGATGCACAAAGCGTGAAAAACACATGGATAGCTGGTGAAAAAGGCTATGATGCTGGAAAGAAAGTGTGAGGAATCAAACGACATATCGCTGTAGACACCAATGAGCTTATTCATGCTATAGAAGTCACAACTGCGAATATAACGGACCGAGAGGGCGCTATCCAAATGCGCAAACGCCATACTGAAATATTGGATAAAGTGACAAATATACTTTGTAATGGTGGATACACTGGCCCATCATTTGCACAATCGATAAAAGAGGCGATTGATTGTTCGGTTGAAATCATCAAACGC
>NZ_JBNPJZ010000003.1:0-58425 GCF_050312695.1 Bacillus sp. AF62
TTCACGTTGTTTGTTTCGTTCAGTTTTCAAAGAACTACTTGGTCGCTCATTTGCGACTTCCTTATGTTAACATCTTCGTTTTTCGATGTCAACTAAGTTTTTCAATTTCTTTTTTGTCGTTTTCTGCGTTTCCGCATCAGCGACGTTTATTAATTTACCATATACAAACTATTAACGTCAACACTTTTTAATAAAAAGTTCTTTTTCTTACATAACAAATACATTCCTCTGCGTTAGCAACTCTCCGAAATAAACAAAAAATGATTTTATATCTTTCTTCCATCGCCTTTTTTACAACTTCATGAATACGCTCATCTTCAAAATCAAATAAAAGTTCCTCTAACTCTCTCTTTAATATGTATTCCATCTCTTTTCTCTCTTCTTTTGTCAACATCAGCCCAAGCAAATGATCACCTCAATAATTCCTTACGTAACAATAAACGTTTCGCTCATTTTCACTTATTACAATCCTATCATTCATTATATCCACTACTTACGATATTAATCCTTTGTTCTCTTTTTTATATTTACAGCATATATGTAACTGAAAAGGATTGGACAAAGGGGCGTAATATTATGTTTTTCTTTTTTATTACGAGTAAGAGAACTTTTAAACACATTAGCTTAATAGTGATACTTTCCTTATTTACAGCATGGCTACTCTTTTTAAAAACATATTCACATGAATCTGCTTTTTCAACTGCTACAGGTCCTAAAGTAATTTACAAAGGAGATACCGCTAAAAAGCAAGTTGCATTTACGTTTGATATTAGTTGGGGAGACAAAAAAGCAATTCCAATCCTTGATACTCTTAAAGAAAGACAAATTAAGAATGCAACCTTCTTCCTTTCTGCTGCATGGGCCGAAAGACACCCCGATATTGTAGAGCGCATCATGAAAGATGGACACGAAATTGGTAGTATGGGTTACAATTACACATCCTATACTTCTCTAGAGACGAACGAAATAAGACGAGACCTTTTACGAGCACAAGATGTTTTTACAAAACTTGGGGTAAAACAAGTCAAGCTGTTACGTCCACCTAGTGGCGAATTTAACAAGGTAACCCTTAAAATTGCAGAATCACTTGGATACACCGTCGTGCATTGGAGTAATAATTCCAACGATTGGAAAAACCCAGGTGTAAATCACATCGTTTCCACCGTCTCTAATAATTTGAAAGGTGGAGATATTGTCTTATTACACGCATCCGATTCTGCCCTTCAAACAAATAGAGCTTTACCGCTGCTCCTGCAAAAATTAAAAAGTGATGGATATGAGCAAATATCCGTATCACAACTTATTTCCAACACAAGTACGAAAAGTGAAGATGTGAAATAGCTTCGTCCCTACTACTCTTCACGTATAAAAAGCTCTACTACCTTTCAAAAAGGTGGTAGAGCTTTTTTAATCACACCATTTCCAGTAATATAACTGCTGATATATAAAACCTCTCTCTATTAAGCAGATTTACTCGTTTTTCCGATTAAACGATGTAATACAAGTAATTGATATGCATTACATAACAATAGCGGTATAACCATTAAATATAACCAATCTGTATCATTAATCCGAAGCGCCGGTACCCATTCAAGAATCGTTACAACAACCATAAAGAACAGAGCTGGCACAAATGCTTTTTTATTTGTTTCTTTACTTTTTACATAAGCAACAATTGCTCCAAACACAAATAAAATTCCAGCAACAAGTATGTTATTCCCCAATGAGATTTCTCCATTTGCAATAAGTACAGATCTTAAATACACAAAATCAAATAATACGAATGCAATAAAAAAGAGCTGGACTGCATTCCATAAAGACGATGAGCGAAACATCCCTAGTCCAAAACGATGGATTGTTAAATATGCAAAGAATCCCATTTGACTTATAACGCTAAAAATAAATCCTACACCCATCAACCAGAAAGATACCGCTAAAATCTCCTTAACGTCGAAATTTTGAAAAAATTCATTGTACCTGTCCCACTCCAAAACAAAACCAATAATAACTGTGCTAATCCCACCAAGAAACAACGTCGTTAAAAATAGTCGTACCCACTTGCGGCTATTCACAACACATCCCCCATTATCCTTATATTTCTAATTAAATTGTATCAATGACAATTTCAAAAAGCTAGCCATGTTCATGTATAAATTCCTTAAAGATATTTATATTAAAAAGAGAGAACTGTGCTGAAAGGAGTTCCAACTTATGAAACGGATACTATTCATTTTCGTTTCTTCTTTTCTACTTATCGCACTTGTAGCATGCGCACAAGGAAAAGAAACGAAATCCGAACTAGATTACGATCAAACAAAGAAAATGATTGTTGATATTTTAAAAACAGATCAAGGTAAGAAAGCTATTCAAGATGTATTAACTGATGAAAAAATGAAACAAGCACTCATACTAGATGAAACAGTAGTAAAGAAAACGATTGAAGATGCCATGGTATCCGATAAAGGGCAACAATTCTGGGAAAAGCTCTTTAAAGATCCTGAGTTCTCATCAAAGTTTGCTAAAAGTATGGGGAAAGAACAAACCCAATTAATGAAAACCTTATTAAAAGACCCTGAATACCAAGCAGGCGTTATAGAAATTATGAAAAATCCTGAAGTAGAAAAAATGATGTTACAAACAATGAAGAGTAAAGAATACCGTCAATATCTACAACAAGTACTAACAGAAACTACTGAAAGTCCACTCTTCCAAGCCAAGATGATTGATATCATTAGTAAAGGTGTACAAAAGGCTGAAAAAGGTGGATCTGATAAGAAAGAAGCAGGCGGTGACGGCGGTTCTCAAGGCGAGAAGAAGGAAGAACAGTAAAAATAATAACTATAATAACGAGTGGACAATGTATAAATTGTCCACTCGTTATTACTTTATCTTGCTATTAACAGACAAAATGGCCCTCTAGTTAAGCGAAAGGTTTACTAGTTGTTGCCAGTAACAGATGAGCCCCACTGATTAAAGTTTCGCTTTATTTTTGTGTAACAGCTGTTTTATCAATTACTGTTTCAGCTATTTTACTATAAATAATGCCGGTTGTATGTGTATCTTCATATACCGAAGGAGCAAAGTCTTCTTTATTCCAATCGGGTTGTTGCAGTGGAATACGCCCAAGAACATTTGTTTGTAGTTCGGTAGCTAACTTATCTCCCCCACCTCTTCCAAATACATATTCTTTCTCACCAGTTACCTTACTTTCAAAATATGCCATGTTCTCAACAACACCGAGAATACTATGTTCAGTGCGTAATGCCATCGCTCCAGCACGCGCTGCTACAAACGCAGCTGTTGGATGCGGCGTCGTTACAATAATCTCTTTGCAAGATGGCAACATTGAGTGCACATCTAACGCAATATCACCTGTGCCTGGTGGCAAATCTAATACTAAATAATCTAAATCGCCCCATTCTACTTCTGTGAAGAAGTGGTTTAACATTTTCCCAAGCATAGGTCCTCTCCAAATAACTGGTGCATTATCCTCTACAAAGAAGCCCATTGAGATTACCTTTACACCTAAACGTTCCACCGGAATTATCTTATCACCTCTTACGATGGGACGTTTTTCTATCCCCATCATGTCTGGCACACTAAAACCGTAAATGTCCGCATCAATAATACCAACTTTTTTTCCTAAACGAGCTAAAGCAACTGCAAGGTTAACGGAAACGGTTGATTTTCCCACGCCACCTTTTCCACTCGCTACTGCTAAGAATGTCGTTTTTGAATTTGGTGACAATAAAGATTCACTTTGCTCTGCTTCTTGTTCTGGTGCAAACTGAGCTAATTCCTCTTCTGTAAATTCTGCAAAACGAAGTCCAACTGTTGCTGCTCCAAGTTCTTTTAATAACTTTACAATTCCAGACTGCAACTGCATTTGTTCCGCTGTACCAGTTTTTACGATTGCAATTTTGACACTCACATGTTCCTTCTCAGGCTTGACTGTTACCTCTTTAATTGCACTTGTTTCTTTTAATGTTTTATGTAAAAACGGATCTACAATCCCTTCTAACGCTTCAACCACTTGTTCTTTCGTTACCATAATTAGCCCAGCCCCCTGTATGAAAAATAACGTAATGTTAATTGAATTTATCTCTGCTTATTCTTGAAATAAATGCGTTTACATTTCCAGTATAACATATTTTCCGAAAACTTCGTTAACGAGAGAAACTCAAAAAAATCCTCCTTATTCTGGAGGATTTCCTTTTTCCGTGAAATAGCGTAATATACCCCGGTATATTGCAGCCGCTACCTTTTGCTGATATTTCTCCGAATTTAACATATACCTTTCGTTCACATTCGATAAAAAGCCGGCTTCAATTAAAGCACCTGGTGTTTTAGAATACTTTAATAAATACACATGCGAAATTGTCTTAGCAGAACGATTCGTGTTCTCTAAACTTGTTCTCAATTCAGCCTGTATAAATTTTGCAGCACGTTCATTTTCAATTGAAGAGCGGTAATAGAACGTTTGTGCGCCCTTCGATCCACTACTAGTTAAAGCATTTAAATGAATACTTGCAAAAAAGTCTACATCAGGTTTATTGATGATTTCTACACGTTTTTTTAAATCCTCTGCTTTACGTCTACTATATGACTTTGTATCTTTGTTAGCTAAATCATAATCTCCCTCACGCGTTAAAATAACTAGTGCACCTTGTTCTTGTAAATAGTCTTGTACCTTTTTTGTAATTTCAAGCGTAATATCCTTTTCTATAATATCCTTTCCTCCAACAGCCCCTCCATCTGGTCCACCATGACCAGCATCTAATACAATTACTTTCCCTGATAAGGGTAAATTCCAAGCTCGCCACGATTTTGTAATTTGAAATTCTTGTTTGACTAAAAAAAACAATACAACCGCAGCGAGTGCAAAAGAGATAATTCGAATTCTCTTCATACCTTTCCTCCTCCAGCTAGTCCCTCTAATTACTTATATGGGACAAGAGGAAAGTTTATGCTTGTCTTAATGAAGCTTTAATCGATATCTTCTTTCACCTTTTTCATACCCTTCTTGCCACCACAATCCTATAAACTGCTGACAAGATTCAAAAAGTAATTCCTCATCTTTCAACTTTATTTCTCGCATAGTCATACTCGTTAAAAATTGAAATAGCGTTTCAGTTAATTGTTGTTCTTCTTCTAAAGCTCTATATTTCACATCAAAAAACGATTCACCATAATAACCAAATTTACTATATCTCGCTCCTAATAAATAAGATTCTATCCCTAATTCAATACAGTAATCTTCATACTGACGATGAAGCTCTTGCATTTGAAAGGCATCACGAATATTTGAACGTAATGTTTTTAATGATAATTCCCGCAACATCTTCCGCTCGTATTTTAACTGCTTTTCTTTTTGTTTTTCTTGTAAGCTGACAATGACATTCATAGTACTTATAAACCTCCCTAATACGTATTAGTCTAAACTTCTAAAGAAGAAGCATACGCGCGGCGGTAGCACTAAAATATTCCAAGCTATAAAAATTACAAAAGAGGAATGAAACATAAAAAAACCCCAACCAAAATGGTTGGGGTTTGTAGTTCGCAAAAATTAACGTTTTGAGAACTGAGGTGCACGACGTGCGCCTTTAAGACCGTATTTTTTACGCTCTTTCATACGTGCGTCACGAGTTAATAGACCTGCACGTTTTAGTGTTAGACGGTATTCTGGATCAGCTTTTAATAAAGCGCGAGAAATACCGTGACGAATAGCACCAGCTTGACCAGTGTATCCACCACCATTTACGTTTACAAGTACATCGTAGTTACCTAAAGTTTCTGTTGCAACTAGAGGTTGTTTCACTACTTCACGTAATGCAGCAAATGGGATATAGTTTTCAAAATCACGACCGTTAATGATAACGCGTCCTTCGCCTGGAACTAGGCGTACGCGCGCTACTGAACTCTTACGACGTCCAGTGCCATAGTATTGAACCTGTGCCAAAGTAAGCCCTCCTTTAATTAATTATCCGCGAAGTTCGTAAACTTCTGGTTTTTGTGCTTGGTGTGGATGCTCTGCTCCAGCATACACGTTAAGTTTCTTAGAAACTTGACGGCCTAAGCGTCCTTTTGGAAGCATGCCTTTAATTGCAAGCTCTAACATTTGTACAGGGTAGTTTGTACGCATTTCAAGAGCTGTTCTTTGCTTAAGTCCACCTGGGTGGTTAGTGTGACGGTAGTAAATTTTATCGTTTAATTTATTACCTGTTAAATGAATTTTCTCAGCGTTAATAATAATTACATGATCACCCGTGTCAACGTGTGGTGTAAATGTAGGTTTGTTTTTACCACGTAAAATGGATGCTACTTCAGTAGATAGGCGACCTAAAGTTTGACCTTCAGCATCAACCACATACCATTTACGCTCAACTTCGTTAGCTTTTGCCATAAAAGTCGTACGCATGTGTTTCCCTCCTCGTTATCTTTTCCATAGAAAAAATCTATTGTTTATCTTAAACACGATTTCCTTCCGGGGCTAATCGTGGTTTTAGAAACAATACCATATGTTATGATATACTTTTGAGTTTCTAATGTCAAGCAAATGTTACACCAGGATTAGTTGTTATAGTTTACCTCCCATAGGTAAAGCCCATGACCTGGAGCCATCTTTCCAGCAAACTGACGATTTTGTTTCGCTAAAATCTCTGGAATGCTATCAGGATCAAGCTTTCCTTGCCCTACGTTAAGTAACGTACCAACAATAATTCTGACCATATTATATAAAAATCCATTACCTACAAAACGAAAAATTAATTCATCGTCTTGCTCAATTAACTCGATTTCATAAATTGTTCGCACTTTATCTTTTTTGTCAGTTTTTGCCGAACAAAAAGAAGTGAAATCATGCGTTCCAATAAAATACGGAATTGCTTTTCTTATTTTTTTGATTTCGAGCGGATATGGATATTGATATACGTAATTTCTACGGAATACATCCGCAGTCTTTGATAATAATACACGATAACGATATTCTTTTCTCTCGACACCGTAACGTGCATGAAATTCTTCTGTTTTTTTCTCTACTTGCCTAATAACAATATCATCTGGCAACATTGTATTTAAAGCGTTACTCCATTGCCACTCTTCAAGAGACAAAGGAGTATCAAAGTGTATGACTTGTCCTTTTGCATGAACCGTAGAATCTGTTCTACCAGATGCCTGAACACGAACAAGTTCTCCCTTATGCAATTTCTGTAATGCTTTTTCTATCTCCTGTTGAACAGTACGATGCTTCGGCTGAATTTGATAACCACAAAAATGCATGCCATCATATGCAACCGTACATTTTATTCTATCCATTTCTCTATTCTCCATTACGATCGCACCCATGCCAAAATACAAGCTAAACAAAATAAGCTTACAATCGTTACTGTATCGCTTGTTTTCCAGCGTAGTTGCCTAAATTTAGTACGTCCTTCACCACTTTGATATCCACGAGCTTCCATCGCAATAGCTAAGTCCTCTGCACGCTTAAAAGCACTGATAAACAGAGGAACAAGCAGTGAGATAATAGCTTTCATTCTATCTTTTATCGGTCCCCCAGCGAAATCAATACCACGTGATGCTTGTGCTTTCATTATTTTACTCGTTTCATCCATTAATGTCGGAATAAAACGAAGAGAAATTGACATCATTAATGCGATTTCATGAACAGGAACCTTTATACGCTTCAACGGCTTTAATAACGTCTCCAAACCATCTGTAATTTCAATAGGTGTCGTCGTTAACGTTAATAATGTCGTCATTAAAATAATAACGAAGAATCGTACAGAAATGTATATCCCTTGCTCTAATCCTTTTTCATGTATCGAAAACCAACCAAGCTGGAGTAGTACATCCCCCTCTTTATTTGTAAAAATATGCAGGAAAAATGTAAAAAGAAAAATCCATAAAATTGGTTTTAAGCCCGAAAGTACATAACGAATCGGCACTTTTGCAAAAAATAAAGCAATGAGTGCATATAAAAATAAAAATCCATATGAAATCGCATTATTTGCTAAGAAAACAACAAATACATATAAAAAGACAATCAGCAGCTTCGTACGTGGATCAAGTTGATGAATAAGTGAATTCCCCGGGATATATCTCCCAATAATCAACTGCTGCATGATTCATGACCACCTTTTCGTAACACCTGCACAACTTCATGAGTAAGATCCTCTAAAGATAAGGTAGCCTTTGGAATTGAAATACCAAACTTCTCTTCAATTGCACGTTTATACTTTAATGACATAGGAAGATCCACACCAATTTTCTCTAGTTCATCAGCATGTGAAAATACTTCCTCTGCACTTCCTTGCAAAAAGACCGTTCCTTTATGCATAACTACAATCTGCTCCGCATACTGAGCGGCATCCTCCATATTATGCGTTACAAGGATAACTGTAAGCCCCTTCTCCTTATGCAACTTATAAAACATCTGCATAAGTTCGTTCTGCCCTTTTGGATCTAGACCTGCTGTAGGTTCATCTAATACAAGCACTTCAGGTTCCATCGCCAATACACCCGCTATCGCAACACGCCTCATTTGCCCGCCACTTAACTCAAACGGTGAACGTGTTAACAGTTCTGGCTCTAACCCTACAAGTTCAATTGCCTCTCTTGCCTTTTGCTTCGCTTTTTCTACAGATACCCCAAAATTAGTAGGGCCGAAACAAATATCTTTCTCCACAGTCTCTTCAAACAACTGATGTTCTGGGAATTGAAAGACAACCCCTACTTTTTTACGTAGTGGCTTTAGCTTTTTTTCTTTCTTTCCTGCCGAAATCAAATGTTCACCAATTTGAACTGTACCATTTGTCGGCTGCAATAAACCATTTAAATGTTGAATCATCGTCGACTTACCTGAACCAGTATGACCGATAATGGCATAATAGCCCCCACTTGGAAACGACACGTCTACATCATAAAGCGCGCGTCTTTCAAATGGAGTTTTATATTGATAACGATGTTCTACTTTTTGGAATGTAATCTCCAAAGTTCGTTCACCAAGCTTTCCATTGTAAGATGCGTATTTTGCAAAATAATTTCATTTCTTTTTAATAATTCTGCTATTTTCACCGAAAACGGTACATCTAAGCCAATTTCTTGGAGCATATGAGAGGACTTGAAAATTTTCTCTGGAGTCCCTTCCTCTAATATTTCTCCCTTATTTAAAATAATGACACGATCTGACTGTGCCGCTTCTTCTAAATCGTGCGTAATTGATAACACAGTAATACCTTTTTGATTAACAAGTTGTCTAACCGTTTCTACTACTTCACGTCTTCCTTGAGGATCTAACATTGACGTTGCTTCATCTAATATTAAAATAGATGGCTGAAGTGCTAAAACGCCTGCTATTGCCACTCGCTGCTTTTGCCCACCAGATAAGGAATGAGGCTCATCATTAAGAAAATCTTCCATACGGACAAGTCGTAAGGCCTGTTCTAATCTTTCAATCATTTGTTCTCTGGGCATTCCGATATTCTCTAAGCCAAATACAACATCATCTTGCACTGTTGTTCCAACAAATTGATTATCTGGATTTTGAAATACCATTCCAATTTGTTTTCGAACATCCCATACCGTTTCCTCTGATAAAACCATTGAATCATTTACTGTAATAGTCCCTGCTTCCGGCAAAAACAAACCATTCAATAATTTTGCAAGTGTAGACTTTCCTGAACCGTTTTGTCCAATAATAGATACCCATTCTCCCTCATATAAGGAAAATGAAACATCTTTTAATGCATACATGGCTGCCCCAGGATATTGAAATGATATATTTCCTATCCGAAGTTTCTCTTTTTTCAATAGAAGGCACCCTTTCCTTCGCCAAGCTCGCCTATTTTTATATTTAAAAAAAAGGGCCATGACCAGTTTCTTGAAAAGAACTGTCCTGCCCTTTTAATTATCATTATACTAACTCGATAATTACCATTGGTGCTGCGTCTCCGCGACGTGGACCAATTTTTGCAATACGAGTGTATCCGCCTTGGCGCTCAGCATAGCGTGGAGCTACATCAGCGAATAATTTTTGAAGTGCATCTTGACCAGTCTCAGCGTTAGCTACTTCATTGCGAATGAAAGCTGCTGCTTGACGACGAGCATGAAGATCTCCGCGTTTACCTAAAGTGATCATTTTTTCCACTACAGAACGAAGTTCTTTTGCACGAGTTTCTGTCGTTTGGATGCGCTCGTTGATAATTAAATCAGTAGCTAAGTCACGTAACATAGCTTTACGTTGCGCACTTGTACGGCCTAATTTTCTGTATGCCATTCGTAGTTCCCTCCTTTGTTCATGGGTTTAAATCCTCAGTCGTCTTTACGTAAACCTAAACCTAATTCCTCAAGTTTATGTTTAACTTCTTCTAAGGATTTACGTCCTAAGTTACGAACTTTCATCATATCTTCTTCTGTTTTGTTCGCAAGCTCTTGTACAGTATTAATTCCTGCACGTTTTAGGCAATTATAAGAACGAACAGAAAGGTCTAGTTCTTCGATAGTCATCTCAAGAACTTTCTCTTTTTGATCTTCTTCCTTCTCGACCATAATCTCAGCATTTTGTGCTTCATCAGTTAAACCAACAAAGATATTTAAATGCTCAGTTAAGATTTTGGCACCTAAAGAGATAGCTTCTTTTGGCCCGATGCTTCCATCCGTCCATACATCAAGCGTAAGCTTATCATAATTAGCCACTTGTCCGACACGTGTCTTTTCCACTTGGTAAGTCACACGTGATACTGGAGTATAAATAGAATCAATAGGAATTACTCCTATTGGTTGATCTTCGCTTTTATTTGCATCAGCTGGCGTATACCCACGGCCACGCTTTGCAGTTAAACGCACGCGGAAATGCGCATCTTTTGCTAACGTTGCAATGTGTAAATCTGGATTTAAGATTTCTACATCACTATCGTGAGTAATATCAGCAGCTGTGACAATACCTTCGCCCTGCACATCAATTTCCAACGTCTTCTCTTCTTCAGAGTAGATTTTAAGAGCTAACTTTTTCAAGTTTAAGATGATCGTCGTAACGTCTTCTACTACGCCCTCAACTGTTGAAAATTCATGTAATACGCCATCGATTTGGATAGCAGTAACAGCGGCACCAGGGAGTGAGGATAAAAGAATACGACGTAAGGAGTTACCCAAAGTAGTAC
The DNA here is from genome assembly GCF_050312695.1 of Bacillus sp. AF62. Lineage (NCBI taxonomy): Bacteria > Bacillati > Bacillota > Bacilli > Caryophanales > Bacillaceae > Bacillus > Bacillus sp. AF62. The sequence continues at coordinate 11,160 of NZ_JBNPJZ010000003.1, forward strand.
CATATCCACGCTCAAGCGGTTCAATTACGAATTTACCATATTTAGCATCTTCGTTAAGTTCAACCGTTTCGATTTTCGGCTTTTCGATTTCAATCATTAACTAAACCCTCCTTCAAAACGTCGAAACCCCGGTTAAACAAAGGTATAACCCCTGTCTAACCGAAAGTCCCCCTTAGGCAGTTCCCGATTGTGCACAACAAGCGATGTTTCTGTACGAAATTTCTCGATAATGCATCATATCCATTATAGACAAAAGGGAAAATTCTATACAGAAAAATTACACACGACGACGTTTTGGCGGACGACATCCATTATGAGGAACTGGAGTAACATCTCTAATTGCTGTTACTTCTAGACCTGCAGCTTGAAGAGCACGAATTGCAGCTTCACGACCAGCACCAGGACCTTTAACAGTAACCTCTAAAGTTTTTAAACCGTGCTCCATTGCAACTTTAGCAGCAGCTTCAGCAGCCATTTGCGCAGCGAATGGAGTAGATTTACGAGATCCACGGAAACCAAGTGCACCAGCACTAGACCAAGAAAGCGCGTTACCGTGAGTATCTGTAAGTGTTACGATTGTGTTGTTGAAAGTAGAACGAATATGAGCTATACCAGCTTCGATATTCTTTTTCACACGTTTTTTACGAGTGTTTGTTTTACGTGCCATTGTTAGTTCAACCTCCTTTACTTATTATTTCTTTTTATTTGCTACTGTACGACGTGGACCTTTACGTGTACGAGCATTGTTTTTAGAATTTTGACCACGAACTGGTAAACCACGACGGTGACGAAGACCACGGTAAGAACCGATCTCCATTAGACGTTTAATGTTAAGAGATACTTCACGACGAAGGTCTCCCTCAACTTTAATACGATCGATAACATCACGGATACGTCCTAATTCGTCTTCCGTTAAATCACGAACTCGTGTTTCTGAAGAAATACCAGCTTCAGTAAGAATTTTTTCAGCAGTTGTGCGACCAATGCCGAATACGTAAGTTAAAGAAATAACAACGCGTTTGTCTCGAGGAATATCTACACCTGCGATACGTGCCATTCTGAATGCACCTCCTTCTGATTAACCTTGTTTTTGTTTATGTTTAGGGTTTTCACAAATAACCATTACTTTTCCACGTCTACGAATAACTTTACATTTTTCGCAGATTGGTTTAACTGACGGTCTTACTTTCATGTCTCGAACCTCCTTAAAGATTACGGAGTGCTATATTATTTAAAACGGTACGTAATACGACCACGATTTAAATCGTACGGAGATAATTCTACCGTAACTTTGTCTCCTGGTAAAATACGAATGAAGTTCATACGGATTTTACCAGAAACGTGAGCCAATACGACATGCCCATTCTCTAATTCTACTTTGAACATAGCATTTGGCAACGTTTCAAGAACGGTACCTTCGACTTCAATTACATCATCTTTAGCCATTCAATAGTTCTCCCTTCTTCAAATCAGTAACATTTTACACTGCTCTGAAATCCCGGAGAGCCAGCTACTTATAAAGTGGTAAGGATTTCGTATCCTGCTTCTGTAAGAGCAATCGTGTGCTCAAAATGGGCACACCATTTACCATCTACCGTTACCACTGTCCAGTCATCAGATAGTGTTTTTACATATCGTCTTCCTTGATTCACCATCGGCTCAACACAGATGACCATTCCCGGCTTTAATCTAGGGCCTCTATTTGGTGGACCATAGTGCGGGATTTGAGGGTCCTCATGTAAGTCTTGCCCGATTCCGTGACCAACATACTCCCTAACGATCGAGAATCCATTCTCTTCAGCATGGGTTTGAACCGCATGTGAGATATTTGATAATCTCTCGCCTGGTTTTACTTGTTCTAGACCAAGATACAACGATTTTTCTGTGACATCAAGTAGCTTTTGAACAGATTCAGAAATGTTTCCAACTGGATACGTCCATGCAGAATCTCCATGGTACCCATTGTATTTCGCACCAATATCGATACTGATGATATCGCCCTCTTTGAGCTTGCGCTTTCCTGGAATTCCGTGTACAAGCTCTTCATTTACAGAAGCACATATGCTCCCCGGAAATCCGTTGTATCCTTTAAAAGATGGCGTAGCACCATATTTTTGAATCGTCTTTTCCGCTATTTGATCGAGCTCTTTCGTTGTAATTCCTGGAGTAATGTGCTGTTTCAACTCTTGATGAGTTAAAGCAACGATTCTGCCAGCTTCTCGCATGATTTCTATCTCGCGAGGAGTTTTGCAGATGATCATTACGCTAAGCCTCCGATGAGAACATCGATATCAGCAAATACTTTATTGATATCTTGCTCACCATTAATGCTTTTTAAGTAACCAAGCTCGTCGTAGAAATCAAGCAAAGGTTTTGTTTGCTTAATATTCACATCTAAACGATTTGCTACAGTTTCTTCATTGTCATCAGAGCGTTGGTATAATTCGCCACCACATTTATCGCACACATCAGCTGTTGCTGGTGGATTGAATTCTAAGTGGTAAGTCGCACCGCACTCTTTACAAATGCGACGGCCTGTAAGGCGTTTTAATAACAACCCTGAATCCACATTAATGTTTAAAACATAGTCGATTTTTTTGCCAAGATCTTTCATAATCTCTTCAAGAGCTGATGCTTGTGCAACAGTTCGTGGGAAACCGTCTAGTAAGAAACCTCTTACGCAGTCTTCTTGACTTAAACGTTCACGAACAATTCCGATTGTAACTTCATCTGGAACAAGTGCACCTTTATCAATAAAAGATTTTGCTTGTAGACCCATTTCAGTTTCAGCCTTCATAGCTGCACGGAACATATCTCCTGTTGAAATGTGAGGGATGTTATACTTGGCTACAATCTGTTCGGCTTGTGTACCTTTACCAGCACCAGGAAGCCCCATTAAAATTAAGTTCATCCTTGTTCCCCCTCAGTACATGAGCATGTAGGGAAGATGGTTCTTCCCACTTACTCACTGCTTGATAAACCCTTTGTAATGGCGTTTTACCAGTTGGCTTTCTAGCTGCTTCATTGTTTCTAAAGCAACGCCGACAACGATTAACATACTCGTTCCACCAATCTGTGCAGATGGAGGAAGATTTCCCAATTTCGTAAAGATAACTGGTAAGATTGCAATCGCTGCTAGGAAAATTGATCCTACAAAGGTCAAACGATACAAGATTTTTGTTAGATATTGTTCTGTATTCTTACCCGGACGAATACCTGGAACATATCCACCTTGCTTGTTTAGATTCTCTGACATTTGCTCTGGATTAACCTGAACAAACGCATAGAAATATGTGAAGGCTACAATGAGCGCAACATATATGATCATTCCCACTGGGTGAGAATAGTTAAAGTTTGCAATAATCCACTGCGATACATCATGTTTCGGGAAGAACTGTGCAATAGTTGGAGGCGTAATTAAGAATGAAACAGCAAAAATGACTGGAATAACACCCGCACTATTTACCTTAAGCGGTAAATGTGTGTTTTGTGCTCCAGCATGATTCCCATTCCCTCCTGTTACACGCTTCGCGTATTGAATTGGGATCTTTCTAACAGCTTGTTGAATGAAAATAACACCAACAATAACTGCTAGCACAGCTAGTAAAATCAATGCAACTTTAACGATACTCATGAACAATTGATCTCCGATATTTTGAAACTGTTGTTGATACACTTGAGATATAACACTTGGGATCGCTGCAGCAATACCGCCAAAGATAAGGATGGAAATACCATTACCCACACCTTTAGCTGTAATCTGTTCGCCTAACCACATTAAAAATGCAGTACCAGCAGTCAGTACCGTAGCAATGTATAAATAAGTGCTCCAACCAGGATTCAAAATTAATTGCCCACCTACCATACCGTTAAAACCGATTGACATACCAAACCCCTGAATAAACGCAAGAACAATTGTAAAGTAACGCGTGAATTGCGTTAGTTTACGACGGCCCATTTCACCTTGCTTCGACCATTCCGAAAATTTAGGAACAACATCCATCTGCAATAATTGCACGATGATGGATGCTGTAATATACGGCATGATTCCCATCGCAAAGATGGAGAAGTTTTTCAAGGCGCCACCGCCAAATGTATTTAGAATACCTAAAGCATTTAATTGGTCTTGTGCTTTCAGTACGTCTCCATTTGTAAATGGCACTGGGATAAACGTGCCAATCCTGAATACGATTAACATCGCTAAAGTGAATAATATTTTACGTCTTATCTCAGCAACGCGCATAAAGTTGGAGATTGTACGAAACATTAGATCACCTCAACTGATCCGCCAGCTGCTTCAATTGCTTCTTTAGCACTTGAAGAGAACTTGTGCGCTTTAACAGTTAGTTTTTTCTCTACTGCTCCGCTTGCAAGAATTTTAACACCGTCGTTTAACTTGCTGATAACGCCAGTTTCCAGCAATAATTCAGGTGTTACTTCTGTACCATCTTCAAAACGATTTAACGTTGATAAGTTTACAATAGTAAACTCTTTACGGTTAATGTTTGTGAAGCCGCGTTTTGGTAAACGACGGAATAATGGAGTTTGACCACCTTCGAAGCCAAGACGAACACCGCCACCAGAACGTGCGTTTTGTCCTTTATGACCTTTACCAGCAGTTTTACCGTTACCAGAACCGATACCACGACCGACACGGTTACGTACTTTACGAGAACCTTCTGCAGGTTTTAATTCATGAAGTTTCATTCCCAGGCACCTCCTTATATTAATGAGTTATCCTTAAGCTTCTTTTACAGTTAAAAGGTGAGAAACTTTGTTGATCATACCAAGAATAGCAGGAGTTTCTTCCTTAACTACAGTTGAATTCAACTTTTTAAGACCTAAAGCTTCTACCGTCGCACGTTGATCTTGTGGACGACCAATTACACTACGAGTGAGGGTAATTTCTAACTTTTTCGCCATTTGTTTTCCCTCCTTAACCTAGTAGCTCTTCTACAGATTTACCGCGTAATTTTGCAACATCTTCAGCGCGCTTAAGTTCGCTTAATCCGTTCACAGTAGCGCGAATCATGTTGATTGGTGTGTTAGAACCAAGAGATTTCGAAAGAATATCTTGTACACCAGCTAATTCAAGTACCGCACGAACAGGTCCACCAGCAATAACACCAGTACCTTCAGCAGCAGGTTTTAAGAATACTTCACCAGCTCCAAAGTGACCGTTGATTGTGTGTGGAATTGTTGTACCAACTAATGGTACAGCGATTAAGTTTTTCTTAGCGTCTTCGATAGCTTTGCGGATTGCGTCTGGTACCTCTTGTGCTTTACCAGTACCGAATCCAACATGACCGTTTTTATCGCCAACTACAACTAGTGCAGCAAAGCGGAAACGACGACCACCCTTAACAACTTTCGCGACACGATTTATCGTAACTACACGTTCTTCAAGTTCTAATTTACTTGGGTCAATGCGATGCATCAATTTTCCCTCCTTTGACCATTAAAATTGTAATCCAGCCTCACGAGCAGCTTCAGCTAGAGCTTTAACACGGCCATGGTATAAGTAACCACCGCGATCAAATACTACTTCTTTAACGCCTTTCTCTACAGCACGCTTAGCAACTGATTCTCCAACTTTCGTAGCAGCTTCAGTATTGCTAGTACCGTTAAGAGCAAGGTCTTTATCAAGAGTAGATGCACTTACTAACGTTACACCATTCACATCATCAATAACTTGAGCGTAAATATGTTGGTTAGAACGGAACACGTTTAAACGTGGACGCTCTGCAGTACCAGTAAGTTTAGCACGTACACGTGCATGTCTTTTCTTACGAGTCGCATTTTTATCAGCTTTAGTGATCATTTTCTTGTCACTCCTTTCTCTCACCTAACGGGTTTACTTAGCAGTTTTACCTTCTTTACGACGAACAACTTCGCCTTCGTAACGAATACCTTTACCTTTGTAAGGCTCAGGAGCACGTACAGCACGGATGTTAGCAGCAAATTCGCCAACACGTTGCTTGTCGATACCTTTAATTACGATTTTAGTTGGTGCAGGTACTTCAACTTCAAGTCCTGCTTCCGGAGTCATTTCTACTGGATGAGAATAACCTACGCTTAAAACAAGTTTATCTCCTTGTTTTTGAGCACGGTAACCAACACCGACTAATTCAAGTCCGCGTGCGAAACCTGCAGTTACACCTTCAACCATGTTTCCGATTAAAGCACGAGTTGTACCGTGTAATGCACGGTGTTCCTTCTGTTCAGATGGACGCTCAACTGTTAGTGTATTTTCTTCAATTTTGATAGACATATCAGCATTGAATTTACGAGTTAATTCACCTTTAGGGCCTTTTACTGTTACAGTATTGTCTTCTGCAATTGTAATAGTAACACCTGCAGGGATTTCAAGAATCTTTTTACCAATACGAGACATGTGGTCACACCTCCGTTCGTTTTAAATATATATTACCAAACGTATGCTACTACTTCTCCACCAGTTTGTAATTGACGAGCGTCTTTGTCTGTCATTACTCCCTTAGATGTAGAAACAAGAGCGATACCTAATCCGTTAAGTACACGTGGTACTTCGTCAGCTTTAGCGTAAACGCGTAAGCCAGGTTTACTGATACGTTTTAATCCAGTGATTACACGTTCATTGTTTGCACCATATTTCAGGAAAATACGAAGGATACCTTGTTTGTTATCCTCGATGTATTCTACATCACGAATGAAACCTTCACGTTTTAAAAGTTCAGCGATCTCTTTTTTGATTTTAGAAGCAGGAACCTCTAATTTCTCATGACGTACCATGTTCGCATTACGGATGCGAGTAAGCATGTCTGCAATTGGATCTGTCATCACCATGTGTTTTACCTCCTTCCCATTTGTGGGTTTTACCAACTAGCTTTTTTAACACCAGGAATTTGACCTTTATATGCAAGTTCACGGAAACAAATACGGCAAAGTTTAAATTTGCGGTATACAGAATGCGGACGACCGCAGCGTTCGCAACGTGTATACTCTTGTACTTTAAACTTAGGAGTACGCTTTTGTTTCGCTATCATAGATTTTTTAGCCACGTTTTCGCCTCCTCTACTTAGCGTTGGCTTCCATTATTTTTGGAATGGCATACCGAATTGTGTTAAAAGTTCACGAGCTTCTTCATCAGTTTTCGCTGTAGTAACGATTACGATGTCCATACCGCGTACTTTGCTTACTTTATCATAATCAATCTCAGGGAAGATAAGTTGCTCTTTAACACCTAATGTGTAGTTCCCACGACCATCGAATGATTTCTTAGAAACACCACGGAAATCACGTACACGTGGTAAAGAAACCGATACTAATTTGTCGAAGAACTCATACATTTGCTCGCCGCGTAAAGTTACTTTCGCACCGATTGGCATACCTTCACGAAGACGGAAACCAGCGATTGATTTTTTAGCACGAGTTACAACAGGTTTTTGACCTGCGATTTGTGTTAATTCTTCTACTGCATTGTCTAAAGCTTTTGAGTTAGATACCGCGTCACCAACACCAGTGTTGATTACGATCTTTTCGATTTTCGGTACTTCCATCACAGATTTATAGTTAAACTTGCTCACTAGAGCAGGAGTAATTTCCTTTTGGAACTTCTCTTTAAGGCGATTCAATGAAGTGACCTCCTTTCTTAAGAAAATTATTTATCTAATAATTCACCAGATTTTTTTGCAATACGAACTTTTTTACCATCTTCTACTTTGAAGCCTACGCGAGTAGGTTCACCTGTTTTCGGATCTAAAATCATAACGTTAGAAACGTGAATAGGTGCTTCTTTAGTAATAATTCCACCTTGTGGATTTAATTGAGATGGCTTAGAGTGTTTTTTAACGATGTTAACACCCTCAACGATAACACGGTTTTGCTTTGGGAAAGCCACAAGGATAACGCCTTGTTTTCCTTTGTCTTTACCAGTGATTACCTGTACTTTATCACCTTTTTTTACATGCATCTTAATTCTGCACCTCCTTAGCAAGGCAATACCTTAAATTATAGAACTTCTGGAGCTAAAGAAACGATCTTCATGAAGTTGCTATCACGTAATTCACGAGCTACTGGTCCGAAGATACGAGTACCACGTGGGCTCTTATCGTCTTTAATGATAACCGCTGCGTTTTCATCAAATTTGATGTAAGAACCGTCCGTACGACGAGCTCCGCTCTTCGTACGTACTACTACTGCTTTAACAACGTCACCTTTTTTAACAACGCCACCTGGTGTTGCTTGTTTTACCGTAGCAACGATAATGTCACCAATGTTAGCATATTTACGACCAGAGCCGCCTAATACTTTAATTGTTAAAAGTTCACGTGCACCAGAGTTGTCAGCAACTTTCAAACGAGATTCTTGTTGGATCATGTTATGAAACCTCCCTTCGGACTAAAAATTCCGATTCGTCTATTTAGATAATAACCGCTTCTTCAACGATTTCAACTAAACGGAAACGCTTAGTAGCAGAAAGCGGGCGAGTTTCCATGATTTTAACGATATCGCCAAGTTTCGCTTGGTTTTGCTCATCATGGGCTTTGTACTTCTTAGAATACTTAACACGTTTTCCGTACAAGGAATGAGTTTTGTAAGTTTCAACTAAAACTGTAATCGTTTTGTCCATTTTGTCAGACACTACACGACCAGTATAAACTTTGCGTTGGTTACGTTCGCTCACTATGCAAACCTCCCCTCAATTTATCGATTAATTCCGATCTCTCTTTCACGAACTACAGTTTTCATACGAGCAATTGCTTTACGCACTTCACGAATGCGAGTTGGATTCTCTAATTGTCCTGTAGCAAGTTGGAAGCGAAGATTAAACAACTCTTCCTTTAAAGCTTTAACTTTTGTTTCGATTTCGGCAGTGGTTAATTCACGAATATCATTAGTTTTCATTAGATTCACCACCATTTTCTTCACGTTTTACGAATTTACATTTCACAGGTAACTTGTGAGCTGCAAGACGTAATGCTTCGCGTGCTACCTCTTCAGATACACCCGCGATTTCGAACATAATTTTCCCAGGTTTTACTACTGCTACCCAGCCTTCTGGTGCCCCTTTACCGGAACCCATACGTACTTCTAGAGGTTTTGCAGTGTAAGGTTTAGAAGGGAAAATTTTAATCCATACTTTACCGCCACGTTTCATGTAACGAGTCATTGCACGACGAGCAGCTTCGATTTGACGGTTTGTAATCCATGAAGCAGCTTGTGCTTGTAAACCGAATTCACCGAAAGCAACTTCAGTTCCACCTTTAGCACGACCACGCATTTTACCACGATGCTCTCTACGATATTTTACGCGTTTTGGCATTAACATATTATTTTCCTCCTTCCTCAGAAGCTTTCTTTTTTGTAGGAAGGACTTCTCCACGGTAGATCCATACTTTTACGCCTAATTTACCGTATGTTGTATCAGCTTCAACTGCTGCATAGTCAATATCAGCGCGAAGTGTATGAAGTGGAACAGTTCCTTCACTGTAAGATTCTGCACGAGCGATATCAGCTCCGCCAAGACGACCAGAAACCTGTGTTTTAATACCTTTAGCACCTGCACGCATAGCACGTTGAATAACTTGCTTTTGTGCACGACGGAATGATACACGGTTTTCTAATTGACGAGCGATGTTTTCGCCTACTAATTTAGCGTTAAGATCAGCTCTCTTAACTTCTAAAATGTTGATGTGTACACGCTTGCCTGTTAATTGGTTAAGAGCTTTACGAAGTGCTTCAACTTCAGTACCACCTTTACCAATTACCATACCAGGTTTTGCAGTGTGAATTGTAACATTTACACGATTTGCTGCACGTTCGATTTCTACTTTAGCAACAGCAGAATCTTTTAAGCGTACATTAATGTACTCACGGATTTTGATGTCTTCATGTAATAATGTAGCGTAATCTTTCTCAGCGAACCAACGAGATTCCCAGTCACGGATAACACCGACACGAAGACCAATTGGATTAACCTTTTGACCCATCGATTATCCCTCCTTCTTTTCTGATACCACAACTGTAATGTGGCTTGTGCGTTTGTTAATTTGGCTTGCACGACCCATTGCACGTGGACGGAAACGTTTCAACGTTGGACCTTCGTCAACGAAGACTTTTTCAACAACTAGGTTGTTAATGTCCATCTCATAATTGTGCTCTGCACTTGCGATTGCAGATTTTAAAACTTTTTCTACAACTGGAGAAGCAGTTTTTGGTGTGTGGTTAAGGATAGCAATCGCTTCACCCACTTGCTTACCTCGGATTAAGTCTACTACTAAACGAACTTTACGAGGAGCAATACGAACTGTTCTCGCTACTGCTTTAGCTTGCATTGAAGTGCCTCCTCTCATTATCTTCTAGTTTTCTTATCGTCAGCAAGGTGACCTTTATACGTACGAGTTGGTGCGAATTCACCTAACTTATGGCCAACCATATCCTCAGTGATGTACACAGGTACGTGTTTACGACCATCATATACAGCGATTGTGTGTCCGATGAACTGAGGGAAGATTGTTGAACGGCGAGACCAAGTTTTAACAACTTGTTTTTGCTCAGATGCAACTAATTTTTCCATTTTGCTCATTAAGTGATCATCGACAAATGGTCCTTTTTTTAAGCTACGAGCCATTTTGGTGCCTCCCTTCGTGATTGGCGTACGGTTCTAGAAATGAACCGTACTACAATCCCATTATTTTTTACGACGACGAACGATGAATTTGTCAGACGCTTTGTTTTTCTTACGAGTCTTGAATCCAAGAGTTGGTTTACCCCATGGAGACATTGGAGACTTACGTCCGATTGGAGAACGTCCTTCACCACCACCGTGTGGGTGATCAACCGGGTTCATTACAGAACCACGAACTGTTGGGCGTTTACCTAACCAGCGAGAGCGACCTGCTTTACCGATTTTAATAAGTTCGTGTTGTTCGTTACCTACTTGACCGATTGAAGCGCGACAAGCAGATAATACAAGACGTACTTCACCAGAAGTTAAACGTACAAGTACGTATTTACCTTCTTTACCAAGTACTTGAGCAGATGTACCAGCAGAACGAACTAATTGTCCGCCACGACCAGGCTTAAGCTCGATGTTATGAACAACAGTACCTACTGGAATGTTGATTAATGGTAATGCGTTACCGATTTTGATGTCAGCTTCTGGGCCAGACATAACTTCCATACCTACTTCTAAAGATTTAGGAGCAAGAATGTAACGTTTTTCACCGTCAACGTAGTTAATTAATGCGATATTCGCAGAGCGGTTTGGATCGTATTCGATCGTAGCAACGCGTCCTGGAATTCCATCTTTGTTACGCTTAAAGTCGATGATACGGTATTGACGCTTATGTCCGCCACCTTGATGACGTACAGTAATTTTACCTTGGTTATTACGACCAGCCTTCTTGCTTAAAGGAGCAAGTAATGACTTTTCGGGTCTGTCAGTCGTGATTTCAGCGAAATCATTCGTAGTCATATTACGACGACCGTTAGTAGTTGGATTATACTTTTTAATTCCCATCTCAATTTCCCTCCTTCTTTAGTAAGAATTAAACGCCTTGGAAGATTTCGATTTCTTTGCTGTCAGCAGTTAGCTTAACGATTGCTTTACGACGACGGCTAGTAAAACCAGCGTGACGACCAACGCGTTTTGCTTTCGGCTTGTAGTTCATGATGTTCACTTTTTCTACTTTAACACCAAAGATCGCTTCAAGAGCATCTTTAACTTCTGTTTTATTAGATTTAACGTCCACATCGAACGTGTATTTTTTTTCAGCCATCATTTCCATAGAACGTTCAGTGATAACTGGGCGCTTAATGATATCACGAGGATCTCTCATTATGCAAGCACCTCCTCTACTTTTTCCACTGCCGCTTTTGTCATGATTAGCTTATCATGATGAAGCACGTCTAAAACGTTTACGCCATCAGCAGTGATTACTGTTACTCCAGGGATATTGCGAGCAGATAACTCTACAGATTCGTTTGCATCAGCAGTTACGATAAGAGCTTTCTTCTCAACAGTTAATCCTTTAAGTACTGCTAGCATGTCTTTTGTTTTTGGTGCATTTAACACTAGGTCTTCAAGAACTACAATGTTGTTCTCAACTACTTTAGTAGCTAATGCAGATTTGATTGCTAAACGACGAACTTTCTTAGGAAGTTTGTACGCATAGCTTCTTGGTGTAGGTCCGAATACCGTACCACCACCACGCCATTGAGGAGAGCGGATAGACCCTTGACGAGCACGTCCAGTTCCTTTTTGACGCCATGGTTTACGACCACCACCGCGAACTTCAGAGCGAGTTTTTACTTTGTGTGTACCTTGACGTAAAGATGCACGTTGCATCATTACAGCTTCGAAAAGTACAGCTTCATTTGGTTCGATACCGAAAATAGCTTCAGCTAATTCGATTTCACCAACCTGTGAACCAGTTTGGTTATATACAGTAACTTTTGGCATTGGAATTCCTCCTTCCTATTGTGAATTATTTGCTAACCTTCACAGCGCCTTGAACAACTACAAGAGATTTCTTAGCACCTGGAACGTTACCTTTTACTAGTAATAAGTTGCGCTCAGTGTCAACTTGAACGATTTCTAAGTTTTGGATAGTAACTTGGTCTCCACCCATACGTCCAGCAAGTTTTTTGCCTTTGAATACACGGTTCGGAGCAACTGGGCCCATTGAACCTGGACGACGGTGATAGCGAGAACCATGAGACATAGGTCCGCGAGATTGTCCGTGGCGTTTGATAACACCTTGGAAACCTTTACCTTTAGAAATTCCTGTTACGTCAACGATTTCACCTGCAGCGAAAACTTCAACTTTTACCTCTTGACCAACCTCTAATCCGTCCACGTCTGCATCGCGGATTTCGCGAATGAAGCGCTTAGGAGTTGTAGATGCTTTAGCAGTGTGGCCTTGTTCAGGTTTGTTAGTTAACTTTTCACGTTTATCTTCAAATCCTAACTGGATTGCATTGTAGCCATCAGTTTCAGTTGTTTTCTTTTGAAGAACAACGTTTGGATTAGCAGCGATAACTGTTACTGGGATTAACTCACCGTTCTCAGCAAATACTTGAGTCATACCGATCTTTCTTCCTAAGATTCCTTTGGTCATGAGTTACACCTCCTACATTTTTAAGTTATATAATTTATAGTTTGATTTCGATATCTACACCAGACGGTAAGTCTAAACGCATTAATGAATCTACTGTTTGTGGAGTAGGACTCACGATATCGATTAAACGTTTGTGTGTGCGCATTTCGAATTGCTCACGAGAATCTTTGTACTTATGAACAGCACGAAGAATTGTGTAAATAGTCTTCTCAGTTGGTAATGGGATCGGACCAGAAACTGTTGCCCCAGAACGCTTAGCTGTTTCTACAATTTTCTCAGCTGATTGATCAAGAATACGGTGATCATAAGCTTTTAAACGGATACGAATTTTTTCTTTTGCCATTATTTTCCCTCCTTCGTTCGCCTATTTCTAAAATAGACCTTCTCCATGGAAATTTCCCCACACCATGCCATGGCAAAGCGGCCGGGTGTGTCAGCAACCTTCCACTTCATCGCAGTCAAAGACCAACATTGTCTATTATACAATGTTATTCGTCTAGATGCAAGCATCTTTTTGTTTGCATCTGCTTTTCTCTACTTTCGCTATTATACATGGCACTTTAAAGAATTTCAAGTTTTCATCTAACAGAATTCGTTTTACAGTTTCTGGATTATCTTTTGTTGTTTTTATATTACTATAGAAGAAACTCGTCAAAACAAAAAAACACACTCTTCTTCTTTATATAAACGCAAACAAAAAACCTAAGGGAAAATCCCTTAGGTTTTTTTATATCAGCTAAGATTACTCAACGATCGTAGCAACTACACCGTAACCTACTGTACGTCCACCTTCACGAATAGAGAATTTAGTTCCCTCTTCGATAGCGATTGGAGCGATAAGTTCGATAGTCATTTCGATGTTGTCACCAGGCATTACCATTTCAGTACCTTCTGGTAATTGGATGATACCAGTTACGTCAGTTGTACGGAAGTAGAACTGAGGACGGTAGTTAGCGAAGAATGGAGTGTGACGTCCACCTTCTTCTTTAGATAATACGAAAACTTCAGCTTTGAATTTAGCGTGTGCTTTTACAGAGCCAGTTTTAGCAAGAACTTGTCCACGTTGGATGTCTTCACGAGCAACCCCACGAAGAAGAGCACCGATGTTGTCTCCAGCTTGAGCTTGGTCAAGAAGTTTACGGAACATTTCTACACCAGTTACAGTTGTAGAAGCATTCTCTTCAGCAAGACCGATGATTTCTACTACGTCACCAACTTTAACGATTCCGCGCTCTACACGACCAGTTGCAACTGTACCACGACCTGTGATAGAGAATACATCCTCGATAGGCATTAAGAATGGTTTGTCAGTTTCACGTTCTGGAGTTGGGATGTAAGCATCAACTTCAGTCATTAATTCAATGATTTTTGCTTCCCAATCAGCTTCTCCTTGAAGAGCTTTAAGAGCAGAACCTTTGATTACAGGAATGTCGTCGCCTGGGAATCCGTATTCAGATAATAGGTCACGAACTTCCATTTCTACTAATTCTAATAATTCTTCGTCGTCTACCATGTCGCATTTGTTTAAGAATACAACGATGTAAGGAACACCTACTTGACGAGAAAGAAGGATGTGCTCACGTGTTTGAGGCATTGGGCCATCAGCAGCAGATACTACTAAGATACCGCCGTCCATTTGAGCAGCACCAGTGATCATGTTTTTAACATAGTCAGCGTGACCTGGGCAGTCAACGTGTGCATAGTGACGAGTTTCAGTTTCGTACTCAACGTGTGCAGTTGAGATTGTGATTCCGCGCTCTCTTTCTTCTGGAGCAGCGTCGATTTGATCGTATCCGCGTGCTTCAGCACCACCAGCTTTTGCAAGAACTGTAGTGATCGCAGCAGTTAATGTAGTTTTACCATGGTCAACGTGGCCGATTGTACCGATGTTAACATGGGGTTTAGAACGTTCGAATTTAGCTTTAGCCATTCTAAATTCCTCCTTAGTTTATATAGGTTATTTTATATTTAGACTAGAAAGCGAAACTTACGTCCCACTTTCTAAGCTTACATAAGTAGTTATACTCGAACAATTGATAAAAATCAATTATTCGCCTTTATTTTTTTTAATAATTTCTTCTGAAACAGACTTCGGTACTTCTTCATAATGATCAAATGTCATTGAGAATGTTCCGCGTCCTTGAGTGTTAGAACGTAATGCTGTCGCATAACCGAACATTTCAGAAAGTGGAACCATAGCGCGAACAACTTGTGCGTTACCGCGAGCTTCCATACCTTCTACACGTCCACGACGAGATGTTACGTCACCCATGATGTCTCCCATGTACTCTTCAGGAATTACAACTTCAACTTTCATCATTGGCTCAAGAATTACTGGGTTACATTTAGAAACCGCAGCTTTAAGTGCCATTGATGCAGCGATTTTGAACGCCATCTCAGATGAATCGACATCATGGTAAGAACCGTCAACTAATGCTGCTTTAATGTCAACTAGTGGATAACCAGCTAGTACACCATTTTTAAGTGAGTCTTCAAGACCCGCTCCAACAGCTGGGATGTATTCACGTGGAACTACACCGCCGACGATTTTGTTTTCGAATTCAAATCCTTTACCTTCTTCGTTAGGTGCAAACTCAATCCAAACGTGACCGAATTGTCCACGTCCACCAGATTGACGAGCAAACTTACCTTCAACTTTCGCAGCAGCGCGGAAAGTTTCACGGTATGCTACCTGAGGAGCACCAACGTTTGCTTCGACTTTGAATTCACGGCGCATACGGTCAACGATGATATCAAGGTGAAGTTCACCCATACCAGCGATGATAGTTTGGCCAGTTTCTTGGTCAGTGTGAGCACGGAATGTTGGATCTTCTTCAGAAAGCTTAGATAATGCTGTACCCATTTTATCTTGGTCAGCTTTAGATTTTGGTTCGATAGCTACAGAGATAACTGGCTCTGGGAATTCCATAGACTCAAGGATAACAAGGCTTTTCTCGTCACAAAGAGTATCACCAGTAGTAGTATCTTTTAAACCTACAGCAGCAGCGATATCACCAGCGTAAACTGTTGAAATCTCTTCACGGCTGTTAGCGTGCATTTGTAGGATACGTCCTACACGCTCACGCTTACCTTTAGTTGAGTTTTTCACGTATGATCCAGAGTTTAACACACCAGAGTACACACGGAAGAACGTTAACTTACCAACATAAGGGTCAGTCATGATTTTGAATGCTAAAGCTGCGAATGGTTCTTCATCGCTAGACTTACGTTCGATTTCTTCATCTGTATCCGGAAGAGTACCTTTAATAGCAGGTACATCTAATGGAGATGGTAGGTAGTCGATAACTGCGTCTAACAGAATTTGAACACCTTTGTTTTTGAATGCAGAACCACAGATTACTGGGAAGAATTCTACAGAAGTTGTAGCCTTACGGATACCAGCTTTAAGCTCTTCTACAGTGATTTCTTCACCTTCTAGGTACTTCATCATCATTTCTTCATCAAGCTCAGCTACCGCTTCAATAAGCTTTCCGCGGTATTCTTCAGCTAGTTCTTTGTGCTCTTCAGGAATTTCGACACGCTCGATGTCTGTTCCTAAATCGTTACCGTACATGTAAGCACACTCTTCAACAAGGTCAATGATACCATTGAACTCATCTTCAGCACCGATTGGTAACTGAATTGGATGTGCGTTTGCTTGTAAACGATCGTGGATTGTTCCTACAGAGTATAAGAAATCTGCACCGATCTTATCCATTTTGTTAACGAATACGATACGAGGTACACCGTAAGTAGTAGCCTGACGCCAAACAGTTTCTGTTTGTGGTTCTACACCAGATTGTGCATCAAGTACTGCTACCGCACCATCAAGTACGCGTAAAGAACGTTCTACTTCTACTGTGAAGTCTACGTGTCCTGGAGTGTCAATGATGTTTACACGGTGACCTTTCCATTGAGCTGTAGTTGCAGCAGAAGTAATTGTGATACCACGCTCTTGCTCTTGCTCCATCCAGTCCATCTGAGATGCACCTTCATGAGTTTCACCGATTTTATGAATACGTCCTGTGTAATACAGAATACGCTCAGTTGCTGTTGTTTTACCAGCATCGATGTGAGCCATGATACCAATATTACGAGTGTTTTCTAAAGAGAACTCTCTTGTCATTTGGTGTCTTGCTCCTTCCATATATGCATTGGATTTTTTATTTTAAGTAGCAAAAAAGCCACTTTATATTGTTACATATGCCAGTGTCCAGTACCCTCATTATGTAAAACGAGCGCCCAACGAAAGGGAGAGGCATTCTCCCTCTCCACACTTCCATAAGCGACAAATAAAGCGGTTTATGCATACATTTATTTTACGTTGAATCCTACCAACGGTAATGAGCAAATGCTTTGTTAGCTTCTGCCATTTTATGAGTGTCTTCACGTTTCTTAACAGATGCACCAGCGTTGTTAGCTGCATCTAAGATTTCGTAAGCTAGACGCTCTTCCATAGTTTTTTCACCACGAAGACGAGCATAGTTTACTAACCAGCGAAGACCTAAAGTTGTACGGCGTTCTGGACGAACCTCAACTGGAACTTGGTAGTTAGCACCACCAACACGACGAGCGCGTACTTCAAGAACAGGCATGATGTTCTTAAGAGCTTGCTCGAATACTTCCATTGGTTCTTTATCTGAACGTTCACGAACGATATCGAAAGCGTTATAAAGAATTGTTTGAGATTTACCTTTTTTACCGTCAACCATCATTTTGTTGATAAGGCGTGTTACTAGCTTAGAATTGTACATTGGATCTGGTAACACGTCACGTTTCGCAACAGGTCCTTTACGAGGCATATTGAGTTCCTCCTTTCATTATAAGTTTATTATTTTTTAGCAGGTTTTGGTCGCTTAGTACCATATTTAGAACGTCCTTGCATACGTTTGTCAACACCAGCTGTATCAAGCGCTCCACGAACGATGTGGTAACGTACCCCTGGTAAATCCTTTACTCGACCACCGCGAATTAATACTACGCTATGCTCTTGTAAGTTATGACCGATACCTGGGATGTAAGCTGTAACTTCAATACCGTTTGTTAAACGTACACGAGCGTATTTACGTAACGCTGAGTTAGGTTTCTTTGGAGTCATTGTACCAACACGAGTACATACACCACGTTTTTGAGGTGCAGAGATATCAGTTGATTTTTTCTTTAAAGAGTTAAATCCTTTGTTTAACGCAGGTGATTTAGATTTCCATACTTTATCAGTACGACCATTTCTCACTAATTGGTTAATAGTAGGCATTTGATTATCCTCCCTTCGCATGTTTGTATGACCACATATCCAGGTGGTTCATTATTAGTTGAAAACAAAGTTTTTGCAAGGAAGAGCAAATGCTCTCTCCTCACAAAAACAGTTTTAACTTATTATTCCTATTGCTGAAGCTCCCACTTGAATCCCCGAAACTTTTCCAAGCTTACGAACTGATTCAACCTTTGTTATGGGTATGTTATGTTGCAAAGCAGTGCGAATGATAACATGGGTTAACCGCACATCAGCATCTTCTGCAATAACAACTTCTTTAACTATACCATTTTTGATTGCTTCCAATGTGCGTTTATGACCAACGACTACATTTTCAGCATTTGACACTTTTTGATAAGACATATAAATATCCTCCAAAGCATCGTTCAGGAGCAACCTTGATTATAGTAACATTTTGACTCATACAATGTCAACTAGGATTAGATGTTTTTATACAAAATTTACGACGGAAAATTTTACTGTTCCACATAAATCTCATCGTTTTCTACATTCATGTTATCTTGTGTTGTTTTTACAAGATCCACTTTGCGATAACGATTCATACCTGTTCCAGCAGGAACAAGTTTACCGATAATAACGTTCTCTTTCAATCCTAGAAGCTCATCACGTTTACCTTTAATTGCTGCATCAGTTAAGACACGAGTTGTTTCTTGGAATGATGCTGCAGATAAGAATGAATCAGTTTCAAGTGAAGCTTTTGTAATACCAAGTAGAACAGGTCTAGCTGTCGCTGGTTGTTTACCTTTCAGTAACACCTTCGCATTCGCATCAGTAAACTGATGGATATCTAGTAATGTTCCTGGTAATACGTCTGTTTCACCTGCATCACTTACACGAACTTTACGTAGCATTTGACGTACCATTACCTCTACGTGTTTGTCACCAATTTCTACCCCTTGCATACGGTATACTTTTTGAACTTCACGTAATAAGTATTCTTGAACTGCTGTAATGTCCGTTACTTTTAGTAATTCTTTCGGATCAATAGAACCTTCTGTTAACTCTTTACCGTGGCTAATTGGCTGTCCTGGAGTTACTTTCAGACGAGCACCGTAAGGAATAGCATACGTACGAGCTTCAACTTCACCCTGTACAACTACTTCTTGGCGATCTTTAACATCGTTGATCGCTGCGATAACACCGTCGATTTCACTGATAACTGCCTGACCTTTCGGATTACGAGCTTCGAAGATCTCTTGGATACGAGGTAAACCTTGAGTGATATCATCTCCGGCAACCCCACCTGTATGGAATGTACGCATCGTTAACTGTGTACCTGGCTCACCGATAGATTGAGCTGCGATAATACCTACCGCTTCTCCTACTTCTACGTCTGTACCAGTTGCTAAGTTACGACCGTAACACTTCTTACATACACCATGGCGAGTGTTACACGTAAACGCTGAACGAATATTTACAGTTTCAACACCCGAATTTTCAACGATATGAGCGATATCTTCAGTAATTAATTGGTTTTCACTAACTAATACTTCACCTGTTTCAGGATGTTTTACAGTTTTTCTTGCAAAACGTCCAACAAGACGATCATATAATGACTCAATTACTTCATTACCCTCTTTAATCGCACCAATTAATAGACCACGATCTGTTCCACAATCATCTTCACGGACAATTACATCTTGTGCAACGTCTACAAGACGACGTGTTAAGTAACCAGAATCGGCAGTTTTAAGTGCTGTATCGGCAAGACCTTTACGCGCACCATGCGTAGAGATGAAGTACTCAAGTACTGTTAAACCTTCACGGAAACTCGATTTGATTGGAAGTTCGATGATACGACCAGATGGATTGGCCATCAGACCACGCATACCAGCAAGCTGAGTAAAGTTAGATGCGTTACCACGGGCACCTGAGTCACTCATCATGAAGATTGGATTGCGTTTATTCAAGGATTTCATCAGTTTTCCTTGGATAACATCTTTTGCATTACTCCAAATAGAGATAACGCGATCGTAACGTTCTTCTTCCGTGATTAAACCGCGACGGAATTGTTTAATTACATTATCTACTTTTGCTTGTGCTTCGTGGAGAATTTCATCTTTTTCGCCTAATACAAGAATGTCAGATACCCCAACTGTAATACCAGCTTTTGTAGAGTACTTGAACCCTAAGTTTTTCATACGGTCAAGCATGCGAGACGTTTCTGTAATTTGGAAACGTTTGAACACTTCCGCAATGATGTTACCAAGGATCTTCTTGCTAAATGGCGCCACTTCTTCGCGACTAGCAATAATTTCTTTAATGTTCGCACCTTTTTCAACGAAATATTCCGCTGGTGTTTCTTTTTCAAGGTTTGAGTTTGTCGGTTCATTAATATATGGGAACGACTCTGGTAAGATTTCGTTAAATATTAATTTACCAACTGTTGTTAATAGAAGCTTACCTTTTTGCTCTTCAGTAAACGTTACGTTATTTACTGAACTTGCAGCAACTGCAACACGTGTGTGCAGATGTACATATCCATTTTGATATGCAAGTATTGCTTCGTTTGCATCTTTGAAGACCATACCTTCACCGATTGCGCCTTCACGCTCAAGTGTTAAGTAGTAGTTACCTAATACCATATCCTGAGATGGAGTAACAACTGGTTTTCCGTCTTTTGGATTCAAGATGTTTTGTGCCGCTAACATAAGAATACGAGCTTCTGCTTGTGCCTCTGATGATAACGGAACGTGAACCGCCATTTGGTCACCGTCAAAGTCCGCGTTGTATGCAGTACATACAAGTGGGTGAAGACGAATTGCGCGACCTTCTACTAATGTAGGTTCAAACGCCTGGATACCAAGACGGTGAAGTGTTGGTGCGCGGTTTAGAAGTACTGGATGTTCTTTAATCACAGATTCTAAAACGTCCCAAACTTCAGGGTGTACACGCTCAATTTTACGTTTCGCACTCTTAATGTTGTGTGCTAACCCTTTTCCAACTAACTCTTTCATAACAAAAGGTTTGAACAGTTCAAGCGCCATTTCTTTCGGTAATCCACATTGGTACATCTTTAAGTTCGGTCCTACAACGATTACAGAACGGCCAGAGTAGTCAACACGTTTACCTAATAAGTTTTGACGGAAACGTCCTTGTTTACCTTTAAGCATGTGAGATAATGATTTTAATGGACGGTTACCTGGTCCAGTTACTGGACGGCCACGACGACCATTATCAATTAATGCATCTACAGCTTCTTGTAACATACGTTTTTCGTTTTGAACGATGATGCTTGGAGCACCTAGGTCCAATAGACGTTTTAAACGGTTGTTACGGTTAATTACACGACGATATAAGTCGTTTAAGTCAGAAGTAGCAAAACGTCCACCATCTAACTGTACCATTGGGCGTAGTTCTGGTGGGATAACTGGTAGAACATCTAAGATCATCCAAGATGGTTCATTTCCAGAGTTACGGAATGCTTCTAATACTTCTAGACGTTTAATAGCACGAGTACGGCGTTGTCCTTGTGCTGTTTTTAATTCTTCTTTTAAGAAGTCTACTTCTTTATCTAAATCAATGTCTTGTAGTAGCTTTTTAATCGCTTCTGCACCCATAGCAGCTTGGAATGTGCTACCATATCGATCACGATATGCACGGTATTCTTTTTCAGAAAGTAATTGCTTCTTATCAAGTGGTGTATCTCCACTTTCTGTTACAACATAAGAAGCGAAATAAATTACTTCTTCAAGCGCGCGAGGGGACATGTCTAAGACAAGTCCCATGCGGCTCGGGATACCTTTGAAATACCAAATATGAGATACAGGAGCAGCTAATTCAATATGACCCATACGTTCACGACGTACTTTTGCACGCGTTACTTCAACGCCACATCGATCACAAACTACACCTTTATAACGTACACGTTTGTATTTTCCGCAATGACATTCCCAGTCCTTTTGTGGTCCGAAAATACGCTCACAGAACAAGCCATCTTTTTCAGGCTTTAACGTACGATAGTTAATAGTTTCTGGTTTCTTAACTTCACCGTATGACCAAGAACGAATCTTGTCAGGTGAAGCAAGTCCAATCTTCATATATTCAAAGTTATTTACATCTATCAAGGGGCCTACCTCCCTTTTAGTCTACAGGTTATCCCAATTATTCCTTAGTTGTCTCAACTTCGACATTCAATTTATCTGCTGATTGATGATCATCGTCATCTTCTGTATCACGCATTTCAATTTCTGTATCGTCGCTAGACATCATTTTAACGTCCATACCTAAACTTTGCAGCTCTTTAATCAATACTTTGAATGATTCAGGAACGCCTGGTTCTGGAACATTTTCGCCTTTAACAATTGCTTCATAAGTCTTAACACGTCCAACAACATCATCAGACTTCACTGTTAAGATTTCTTGAAGAGTATAAGCAGCACCGTAAGCTTCAAGTGCCCAAACCTCCATCTCACCGAAACGCTGTCCACCGAACTGAGCTTTACCTCCAAGAGGTTGCTGCGTTACAAGTGAGTATGGTCCAGTAGAACGAGCATGAAGTTTATCGTCAACCATGTGCGCAAGTTTGATCATATACATGACACCAACAGATACGCGGTTATCGAATGGTTCGCCAGTACGTCCGTCATACAGGATTGTTTTCGCGTCATTTGCCATACCAGCTTCTTCAATTGTGCCCCAAACATCTTCCTCACGAGCACCATCAAATACTGGTGTTGCAATGTGAATGCCCAGGTATCTTGCTGCCATACCAAGATGAAGCTCTAATACCTGACCGATATTCATACGAGATGGTACCCCTAATGGGTTTAACATGATATCGATTGGCGTACCGTCTGGTAAGTAAGGCATATCTTCTTCTGGTAAAATACGAGAAATAACACCTTTGTTACCGTGACGTCCGGCCATCTTGTCACCTTCAGAAATTTTACGTTTTTGAACGATATATGCACGTACAAGTTGATTCACGCCTGGTGGCAATTCATCGCCATCTTCACGGTTGAATACTTTTACGTCTAAGATAATACCGCCACCACCGTGTGGTACACGTAGTGATGTATCACGTACTTCACGCGCTTTTTCTCCAAAGATAGCATGTAATAGACGTTCTTCAGCTGTTAATTCTGTTACACCTTTAGGTGTTACTTTACCAACAAGTAAATCTCCATCTTTTACTTCAGCACCAACGCGAATGATACCGCGCTCGTCAAGGTTACGTAATGCGTCTTCCCCAACGTTTGGAATGTCACGTGTAATTTCTTCTGGTCCAAGCTTCGTATCACGAGCTTCTGATTCATATTCTTCAATATGAATAGAAGTGTACACATCATCTTTTACAAGGCGCTCACTCATGATGATCGCATCCTCGTAGTTATAACCGTCCCAAGTCATGAAGCCAACAAGCACGTTACGTCCAAGTGCTAGTTCACCTAATTCCATAGAAGGACCATCCGCAAGGATTTCACCTTTTACAACTTCATTTCCAACACTTACGATTGGACGTTGGTTGTAACAAGTTCCTTGGTTAGAACGAATGAATTTTTGCATTTTGTAGCGATCTAAGTCGCCTTTTACTGTTTGACCGTCAACTTCTACATAGCGACGTACCCAAACTTCACGTGCTTCTACGCGCTCAACAACACCAGGATGTTTACAGATTACTGCAGCACCTGAGTCTTTTGCTGATACGTACTCCATACCTGTACCTACAATCGGAGATTCCGGATTCATTAACGGAACCGCCTGACGTTGCATGTTCGCTCCCATAAGTGCGCGGTTAGAGTCATCGTTTTCTAAGAACGGAATACAAGCTGTCGCTGCCGACACTACTTGTTTTGGAGATACATCCATGTAGTCGATGCGTTCTCTATTTGTGACAATGTTTTCACCACGGAAACGAGCTACGATATCTTCACTTAGGAATTCACCTTCATCAGATAATTTCATATTCGCTTGGGCTACAACATAGTTATCTTCTTCATCTGCTGTTAAATAATCAACATGCCCTGTTACAAGACCAGTTTCTGGGTCAACACGACGATATGGTGTTTCAATGAAACCAAACTCATTTACTTTCGCGAACGAAGATAATGAGTTAATCAAACCGATGTTTGGTCCCTCTGGTGTTTCAATCGGACACATACGACCGTAGTGGGAGTAATGAACGTCACGTACTTCAAAGCCTGCGCGCTCACGCGTTAAACCACCAGGTCCTAATGCAGATAGTCTTCGTTTGTGAGTTAACTCTGCTAATGGATTTGTTTGGTCCATGAACTGAGATAACTGAGAACTTCCGAAGAACTCTTTAATAGATGCAATAACAGGACGAATATTAATTAGCGCCTGTGGTGTAATTGCATTTGTATCTTGGATCGACATTCTCTCACGAACAACACGTTCCATACGAGAAAGACCGATACGGAATTGATTTTGTAATAGTTCTCCAACAGAACGCAGACGACGGTTTCCTAAATGGTCAATATCATCTGTATCCCCTACTTTGTATAGTAGGTTGAAGAAGTAACTGATAGAAGCAAGGATATCACCTGGTGTGATGTGTTTCACATCACGAGTAATATTTGCATTACCAATTACATTAATTACACGTTCGCCTTCCGACTCAGGAGCATAAATCTTAATAGATTGCAGCTCAACATCGCCTTCTACCACTCCACCCATTGGTTTCGCTGTTTTGAATCCAATGTTTTTCTCTAAGTAAGGTAAAATGCGATCAAGTGTACGACGATCTAAGATTGTTCCTTCTGCCGCTAAAATTTCACCAGTTTCTGGATCCACTAATGTTTCAGCTAAACGTTGATTAAACAATCTGTTTTTAATGTGTAACTTCTTGTTGATCTTATAGCGACCTACATTTGCTAAATCGTAGCGCTTTGGATCGAAGAAACGAGACACAAGTAAGCTCTTAGCATTTTCTACTGTTGGTGGTTCACCAGGACGTAGACGCTCATAAATTTCAAGCAATGCTTTTTCTGTACTATCTGTGTTGTCTTTTTCTAATGTGTTGCTTAAGTATTCGTTATCACCTAAAAGCTCGGTGATTTCTTGATCAGAGCCAAACCCTAATGCGCGTAACAAAACAGTTACAGGAAGTTTACGCGTACGGTCAATACGCACATATACAACATCCTTAGCATCTGTCTCATACTCTAACCAAGCTCCGCGGTTTGGAATTACAGTAGCAGTAAAACCACGTTTTCCGTTTTTATCCACTTTGCCACTATAGTATACGCTTGGAGAGCGAACTAACTGGGAAACGATAACACGTTCTGCACCGTTAATTACGAATGTTCCAGTCTCTGTCATGAGTGGGAAATCTCCCATGAACACATCTTGTTCTTTTACTTCACCAGTTTCCTTGTTGATTAGACGCACTTTTACACGAAGTGGTGCTGCATACGTCACATCACGCTCTTTGCATTCGTCTACAGAGTATTTAGGTTCACCTAAGCTGTAGTCGATAAATTCAAGCGATAGATTTCCCGTAAAGTCTTCAATCGGAGAAATGTCTTGGAACATTTCTCGCAAACCCTCATCAAGAAACCACTGATAAGAAGAGGTTTGAATTTCGATAAGATTTGGTAACTCTAATACTTCACTAATACGGGCATAACTTCTTCGTTGGCGGTGGCGTCCGTATTGAACTAGTTGACCTGTCAACTGCTTCACCCCTCAAATCATGAGTATTATAAATGCACAAAAAAATTTGTGCAAAATCACAAATAAATACAACTACTGCTATTAGCGTAGTCTTTTTCTCTTAAAGATAAATACGTTGAGTCTTTCTACCTGCTCAAAAAAGAAAAATGGCTTCTATAAGAAAACCATCATTCTGTTTCATAATCTGCTGATTTTACTATCTTTTCCAAGAGAAACAAAAATATACATCTTTCTCAACGCAGAAAATCATATATTGGCATTGTATAATGTTAACATAGCCAAAAATAACCGTCAACGTTTTTTTGATTTTATGATATAATATCCTTTTTTCTTTTCTACAATCTCAACTTCAGAAAATACTTCTTCTAGTTTTTTCAGCGCAGATGGTGCACCTTGCTTCTTTTGAATAACAATCCAAAGTTCTCCACCTGGAACTAAATACTCCACAGCTTTTTCTAAAATCTCATGTACGATATCTTTACCCGCACGAATTGGAGGGTTAGATAGAATAGCAGCATACTCGCCATCTACATTTTCATAGACGCTACTTTGAAAAATACGTATATTCTCGATTCTGTTATTAGCGGCATTTTCTTTCGCAAGCCCAAGCGCCCTTTCATTCACATCCACCATGTGAACTTCACAACCTTGAAACTCTTTCGCTAACGACAAACCAATAGGACCGTATCCACAACCTACGTCTAATATATCACCTTTAATATCCGGCATTTGAAACGCTTCAATTAAAAGACGAGAACCAAAGTCCACCTCGTTTTTCGAAAACACCCCATGGTCAGATAAAAAAGTAAATTGAGATCCACGAAGTGGAAATTCCCATCGTTTACGATCACTTTTACTAGAAGGGTCGTTAGAAAAATAATGGTCTGCCATATGGCCACCTCTTTTCTTTACAGTTAAAAAAAAAGCTCGCATGAGAGCGAGCTTTTTTTAAAGCATCAAAAGTTAATTACTTAACTTCTACAGCAGCGCCAACTTCTTCAAGTTTAGCTTTCATTTCTTCAGCTTCCTCTTTAGAAACGCCTTCTTTGATTGCTTTTGGAGTGTTGTCAACTAATTCTTTAGCTTCTTTTAAGCCAAGACCAGTGATTTCACGTACAGCTTTGATAACTTTGATTTTTTGAGCGCCAGCACTTGCAAGTACTACGTCAAACTCAGTTTTTTCAGCAGCAGCTTCACCAGCGCCACCAGCTACAGCTACAGGAGCAGCAGCAGTTACGCCGAATTCTTCCTCGATAGCTTTTACTAAGTCGTTAAGTTCTAATACAGTCATAGATTTAACTGCTTCAATGATTTGTTCTTTAGTCATTGTAAATATCCTCCCTTAAATAGGTTTGTATTGTTTTATAGATAACAAGTAATTATCTTTTAAAAAATTAAGCGCCTTGCTCTTCCTTTTGTTCTGCAACTGCTTTAGTAGCAAGTGCAAGGTTACGGATTGGAGCTTGAAGAACGCTAAGAAGCATAGAAAGTAAGCCTTCACGTGATGGAAGAGTAGCGATTGCTTTAACCTCATCAAGTGTTACAAGTTTACCTTCGATTACGCCCGCTTTAATTTCTAAAGCTTCATGTTTTGTAGCGAAGTCGTTTAATACTTTCGCAGGAGCAACTACATCCTCGTTACTGAACGCGATTGCGTTTGGTCCTGTTAAGAATTCGTTTAACTCAGCCATTTCAGCAGATTCTGCAGCACGACGAGTTAGAGAGTTTTTGTAAACTTTGAACTCAACGCCAGCTTCACGTAATTGCTTACGTAATTCTGTTGCTTCAGAAACTGTTAAACCACGGTAGTCAACAACAATTGTAGATTTACTAGCACGAAGTTTGTCCGCGATTTCAGTTACAACTTGTTGTTTAGTTTCGATTACTTTGCTCATGTTATTACACCTCCTGTAGATTATATAGAAGATGTACCGAAAGTGCACTAAAAACCTCCATGCCCAACTTGTAGACATGGAGGCATATAGTCACAGAAAAAAATTCCGTTTCGTATATTAACACCTAGGTAGGAAATTAAGTCTATTGACACCTACTGTCTACGGTACACTATTTAAATTCACAACATAAATGATTATATTAAATCTTCTTTATGAAGTCAACTTCCAATTTTTACGCTAATGTAGAAACGTCTACGCGTACGCCAGGTCCCATTGTAGAAGCAACTGTTACGTTCTTCATGTAAGTACCTTTTGCAGCAGATGGCTTAACTTTTAATAAAGTGTCAGCGATTGTTTTGAAGTTTTCTACTAATTTAGCATCTTCGAAAGATACTTTACCGATTGGAACATGGATGTTACCAGCTTTATCAACGCGGTATTCAACTTTACCAGCTTTGATTTCGTTAACAGCTTTAGTTACATCGAAAGTAACTGTTCCAGTTTTAGGGTTTGGCATTAAACCTTTAGGTCCTAATACGCGACCAAGTTTACCAACTTCACCCATCATGTCAGGAGTTGCTACTACTACATCGAAATCGAACCAACCTTGTTGGATTTTACCGATGTAATCAGTATCGCCTACGAAGTCAGCGCCAGCAGCTTCAGCTTCTTTAGCTTTTTCACCTTTAGCGAACACTAATACACGTTGTACTTTACCAGTACCGTGCGGAAGAACAACTGCACCACGGATTTGTTGGTCAGCTTTCTTAGGGTCAACACCTAAACGGAATGCAGCTTCTACAGTTGCATCAAATTTAGCTGTGTTTGTTTTCTTTACTAATTCTACTGCTTCTGTTGCAGAGTAAGCAGATGCACGATCAACAAGCTTTGCAGCTTCTACGTACTTTTTACCTCTTTTAGCCATTTTTATTTCCTCCTCGAATGTGGTTTTAGCGGAATAACCTCCCACGTTTACGCCTGTTTTCAGGTATAACCTGAGGATGAGCGCCATCCATTTATTTAAAAACAATAATCATTTACGATAATAAAGGTTGCGAATTGGAATTCCAGACCCGCAACCTTTTTTAAAAACAAATCGAATTAGTCTTCGATAACGATGCCCATACTGCGTGCAGTACCTTCAACCATACGCATTGCAGCTTCTACGCTAGCAGCGTTTAGGTCAGGCATTTTAGTTTCAGCGATTTCGCGTACTTTATCACGCTTAACAGTTGCCACTTTATTACGGTTTGGTTCACCAGAACCAGACTCAATACCAGCTACTTTCTTAAGAAGAACAGCAGCAGGAGGAGTTTTAGTAATGAAAGTGAATGAACGGTCCTCAAATACCGTAATTTCAACAGGGATGATAAGACCAGCTTGATCTGCTGTACGAGCGTTAAACTCTTTACAGAAGCCCATGATGTTAACACCTGCTTGTCCTAATGCTGGACCAACTGGTGGAGCTGGGTTAGCTTTACCTGCAGGAATTTGAAGCTTTACCATTTTAATTACCTTTTTAGCCACGAGACACACCTCCTTAAGTCCGTGATGTGGTCAATTGGACAGTGATTTGCCCTCCCACGTCATATTTTATCTGTAAGGATAAAATCTTTCAAAAAACGTCTCCGATAACGAAGACGTACTGACTTAAAAGATATTATCACTTTTTACAATTCATTTCAAGTTTCATTTTATAATTTTTCAATTTGATGGAAGTCAAGTTCAACTGGAGTCTCGCGACCAAACATGTCCACAAGTACGCTAACCTTTTTCTTCTCCACATCAATTTCTTCAATAGCACCTGTATAATCTGCGAATGGCCCCTCATTTACACGTACTGTCTCATGAAGTTCAAAGTCGAAATCAACCACTTCGTTGTCCATTCCCATATGTTTCATAATGGTAACAACTTCCTCTTCTAATAGAGGTGATGGTTTAGATCCAGAACCAGAAGAACCAACGAACCCAGTTACACCCGGCGTGTTACGTACAACATACCAAGAATCATCAGTCATGATTAATTCTACTAATACATAACCTGGGAACACTTTTCTTTTCATTAATTTTTCTTTTCCGTTTTTCATTTCTACTTCTACTTCTTCCGGGACAACAACACGGAAAATTTTATCTTGCATACCCATTGATTCTACACGCTTCTCTAGGTTTGCTTTTACTTTATTTTCATATCCAGAATAAGTATGGACAACATACCAACTTTTTTCCATTCATTTAGGACGAGCGTCCTTCCCTCCCTGACGTACATTTTTTTGCGCAAATGAAAAAACCCGTTCACCGGGCTTTTACACAGTTCTTATAAATAACATTATATCATGGATAAGTGCTTCTTATTCAAGAATTAACCAAGAATTAACCGAATTAAAGAAGAAATGCCCATATCAACTACTGCGAAGAAAATCGCAAAGAACACAACTGTAGCAACAACAGTCGCTGTTGAGCGGAGTAATTCATCTTTTTTAGGCCAACTTACTTTTTTCATTTCGCGACCTACATCGCCGAAAAAGTTCGTTAAACGCATCTGCGGGACCTCCAGTGTATTATTTCAATTATTTATTTTGTTTCCTTGTGAACTGTATGCTGATTGCATGTTTTACAAAACTTTTTTATTTCAAGTCGCTCTATTGAGCTCGTATCTTTCATAGTAGAGTAGTTTCGATTTTTACACTCTTCACATGAGAGTACAACTTTTTTCCTCATTAGTTACACCAACCTTGTAACATTATGTCCCTAAAAATGTATCATACAATAAAAGACAATGTCAATGACATGCATTTTGTACTGTCTACAAAAGAAAACAGGTGATTTATTTTACACCTGTTGCACTTGTTATTTGTTATGAATTTAAAGTTGTACTTTCTCGCATTTCCATATATCGTTCCAATTTCCTCTTCACCCGCTGTAAAGCGTTATCAATAGATTTCACATGTCTGTTTAACTGTTCTGAAATCTCTTGATAAGAACGCCCATCTAGATATAAAGAAAGTACTTTTCTTTCTAAATCGCTTAATAATTCTGATATTTTTGATTCTATGTCTGTATATTCTTCTTGGCTAATAATCATCTCTTCAGGATCAGTTACCTTCGCTTCAGAAATAACATCCAATAATGTTCGATCAGATTCCTCATCGTAAATCGGCTTATCTAAAGACACATACGAATTTAAGGGAATATGTTTTTGCCTTGTTGCCGTTTTAATAGCGGTAATAATTTGTCGAGTGATACACAGTTCAGCAAATGCTTTGAATGAAGACAGCTTGTCCTCTTTATAATCACGAATTGCTTTAAACAATCCTATCATACCTTCTTGAACAATATCTTCTCGATCGGCACCCACTAAAAAGTAAGATCTTGATTTCGCGCGAACAAAGTTCTTATATTTGTGAATTAAATATTCTAGAGCGTCAGTATTACCTTTTCGAACTAACTCAACGATTGCCTCATCCTCTAAATCACGAAATGTAACGTCGCCTACACTTACGAAGCCTGCTTCCACCTTGATCCCTCCGACCGCTATTTATTTAGCAATATTATACAGTAAAAAGACAAAGAGCGTCAATGCTTCAACGCTCTCCTCTTCTTAATTTTTCTAATTTTTCTGTAATATCTTTACTAAATATCTTTCGCATGGCGGGTTGCTGTTCTTTCGTGTCTTTTGTACGCCTTCTTACTTGTTGCTCCATTGCCTGTACTTCCAACTCTAATTCACGCGCAGATTTCCGAAGGGCACCTTGCGCAAATATAACCCATTGTTCCGTGTAATCAGAAGTCGCAACATATATTCGTGTATTTATATTTCTAAGCTCTATCGCAAGTTGCTCTATCTTTTCGTCTGCAGTTTGATTCTTTCGTGTGAATATTACTTCCACACGAGATTGTTTCATCTTTTTTTCAATACCATGTACTGTATAGGCATCAAAGACTATCATCACTTTTGTACCTGTATAACCTTGATAATCCGCCATCTTATCAATAAGTGCATCTCTTGATGATTGTAAATCTACATCCCGCAGTTTCTTCAAATCTCCCCAAGCTCCGATAATGTTGTAACCGTCAACGATTAAAATATCGTTCATCTTTTATTTACCAATTTCGTGACGTTTACGATATACCTCATACATTAACAAACTTGCGGCTACGGAAGCATTTAAGGATGTAACTTTACCAACCATCGGTAGAGTGATTAGGAAATCACACTTTTCACCAATAATACGACTCATACCTTTTCCTTCACTACCAATTACTAACCCAATTGGCATTTTACCATCTAAATTACGGTAATCCGTTTTTCCTTTGGCATCTGTACCAGCAATCCAAAGTCCACGTTCTTTTAATTCATCAATTGTACGGGATAAGTTCGTTACGCGCGCAACAGGAATGTATTCAATCGCTCCTGTTGATGCTTTCGCAACTGACGCTGTAAGCCCCACAGCCCTTCTCTTTGGAATAATAATTCCATGAGCTCCTGTCGCATCAGCAGTACGCATAATAGAACCTAGGTTATGGGGATCTTCAATCTCATCTAAAATTAAGAAGAATGGATCTTCATTACGTTTTTCTGCCACTTTGAATAACTCTTCTAACTCCGCATACTGATATGCAGCTACTTGAGCAATTACACCTTGATGATTACCCTCAACTAATTGATCTAACTTTTTCTTTGGTGCATGTTGTAAAATAACCTTATTTTCTTTCGCTAACGCTAGTACAATCTGTACTTGTCCTTTGGCAGCACCTTCTGCGATCCAAATTTTATTTATATCTCTCCCTGATCGTAACGCCTCAATTACAGGGTTACGTCCGATAATATATTCACTACTCATGATGATGTGCCCCTTCCTTTTCTTCTAAAACTGCAATTGCCTTATATACAATTTCGTCTAATCTTTCACGGTTATTTAATAAATGATGATAACCAATTAGCGCTTCAAAGGCTGTACTATGTCGATATGTTTGTACATCCGTATTTTTTGGAACTGTACCTGAATTTGCATTACGTCCTCTTCTTAATACCGCCTCTTCTTCCTCTGTCAAAAACGCCGTCTCTAATAAATGATAAACAACTTTCGCCTGTGCTTTTGCTGAAACAAAGCTCGTCCCTAATCGATGTAATTGATTAGGGCGAACTTTCCCTTTTTGAAGTAGGTGATAGCGGATATATTGTTCATATACCGCATCACCCATGTATGCTAACGCTAAGCTGTTTAATTGCTTTGCATCAATCATTCTTATCCTCTTTTCCATCTTGTACCTTGAGCGGTATCTTCTAAAATAATATTACGGTCTTTTAAGTCATCGCGAATTTGATCTGATAATGCAAAATCACGATTTTTACGAGCTTCAATGCGTTTTTGAATAAGTGCCTCAATTTCTTCATCAAGCAACTCTTCTTGCGCTAATTCTAACCCTAAAATATCAAATAATGTTTCAAGTTGTTTTACGTATGCTTCAATTACCACTGTAGACGTATGTTCTTCCAGTAAATATTGATTCGCATGATTTGCCACATTATATAACTCAGTGATTGCATTAGCAGTGTTGAAGTCATCATTCATCGCTTCTTCAAATGCAGTCTGGAATTTTTCCAGTTCCGCTAACCATTTCTCATTATGGTCTGTTAAATCAGTACTACTCTCCATACGGTGTTTTAAGTTACCGTAAGCCGTCTTAATTCTTTCCAGTCCGTTATTTGTGCTTTGTAATAACTCTTCACTGAAATTAATTGGATGACGGTAATGTACCGATAGCATAAAGAATCTAATTAACTGCGGATTATATTGCTTAATGATATCGTGAACTAAAATAAAGTTCCCCAATGACTTAGACATCTTCTCATTATTAATATTAATATATCCATTGTGCATCCAGTAACGTGCAAATGTTTTTCCAGTTAACGCCTCAGACTGCGCAATTTCATTCTCATGATGAGGAAATGCTAAGTCTTGACCACCAGCATGAATATCGATTGTATCTCCTAAGTATTTACGTGCCATTGCCGAGCATTCAATATGCCAGCCTGGACGACCTTTCCCCCAAGGGCTTTCCCAGAAGATTTCTCCTTCTTTAGCATCTTTCCATAAAGCAAAATCAAGAGGGTCTTGTTTCTTTTCTCCTACTTCAATACGCGCACCGTGACGTAAGTCTGCGATTGGTTGATGCGATAATTTACCGTATCCTTCGAATTCCTTCGTTCTAAAGTACACATCACCTTCTGATTCATATGCATATCCTTTATTCACAAGTTCTTGAATAAATTCAATAATGATATCCATATTTTCCGTTACACGCGGATGAACTGTTGCGTGTTTGCAACCTAGTGCCGTTACATCCTCAAAGTACGCTTCAACGAAACGGTCAGCAATTGTCGGCACATCTTCACCTAATTCATTTGCTGCTTTAATTAATTTATCATCTACGTCAGTAAAGTTGGACACATACTGCACATCATACCCTTTATATTCTAAATAACGGCGTACCGTATCAAATACCATAGGTGGTCTTGCATTCCCAATGTGAATATAGTTATAAACTGTAGGTCCACACACATACATCTTTACCTTATTTTCTTCTAATGGAGTAAACTCTTCCTTTTGACGTGTTAACGTATTATAAATGTGAATAGTCATTTTTATCCTTCCTTTCTACCTTTACTTCAAGTTGTTTTTTCAATTTATCAAGTTCTACTTCCATGACCTTTAACTTATCAAAAATTGGGTCTGGAAGGTCAGAATGATTTAATTCTTGACCGATTTTTACTCCATTTTGAATAACGACTCGGCCAGGTATACCTACAACTGTAGAATGTGCAGGGACTTCTTTTAATACGACAGAACCTGCTCCAATTTTAGAATTCTCTCCAACTGTAATAGAACCTAGTACTTTAGCACCTGTTGCAATTAATACATTATCCTGAATTGTAGGGTGCCTCTTTCCCTTTTCTTTACCCGTACCACCTAATGTAACCCCTTGATAGATCGTTACATTATCACCAATTTCGCACGTTTCTCCAATTACAACCCCCATTCCATGGTCTATGAAAAAACGACGACCAATTGTTGCTCCTGGATGAATCTCAATGCCAGTAAAGAAACGACTAACTTGTGAGATCCAACGTGCAATAAAGAAGAAATTTTTTTTATAAAAAGCATGTGCAATTCGATGGGCCCAAACTGCATGTAATCCAGAGTAAGTCAAAATGACTTCGAAATAACTTCTTGCCGCTGGATCCTGTTCAAAAACGACTTCAATATCTTCCCGAAGCCTCTTAAAC
Source organism: Bacillus sp. AF62 (assembly GCF_050312695.1). Classification (NCBI taxonomy): domain Bacteria; kingdom Bacillati; phylum Bacillota; class Bacilli; order Caryophanales; family Bacillaceae; genus Bacillus; species Bacillus sp. AF62. Next base: position 46,359 of record NZ_JBNPJZ010000003.1, read on the forward strand.
ATCGACGTTCCCTCCCCTTTATGGGCTGCTTTTTCGAATGAACTAACTCCCTACTTATCTCCCTAAATCTTTATACACATAGATAAAATTTATACTCATACCCAGTTTTACGGTATAAAAAAAGACGCCTCTGTCATATTGACAGAGACGCCTTATAAGCGCGGTTCCACTCTGTTTAGGCTAAAAAAGCCTCAAACTCATCTCTGATAACGGTGTACACCGCTTCTGCTTACTTTACGCCCTAAGACGTTTCGCAAAACAATTTACTGTTCAGCAGAAGACTCGAAGGGGCATTTCAAAAATCCGCTTATAAACCACTTCCAGCCTAAAGGTGGTTCTCTCTGTAAAAAGCCTGATTTTCTACTTCTCCTTCTCGTCGCTTTTCCTTATTAGGTTTTAAGTATACTTATTATATTTCTAAACCTAGAAAATGTTAACCAATTACTTTTTGAAGACGATTTAAAACTTTTTCTTTTCCAAGAAGTGCAATAGCATTCGGAAGCTCTGGACCATGTGTTTGACCAGTAGTTGCAACACGGATTGGCATAAATAAGTTTTTACCTTTATGACCTGTTTCCTTTTGAACTGCTTTAATAGCCGCCTTAATTGCTGTTGGTTCCATCGCTTCTAGTGCTTCTACTTGACCAGCAAATGCACGAAGTACTTCTGGTACTTGTTCACCTTTTAATACTTCTTGTCCTTCTTCTTCATAATCAACATGATCTTTGAAGAACATTTCAGAAAGCTCTACAATTTCAGCTCCAAAACTCATTTGTTCATGGTATAAAGCAATTACACCACGGATCCAATCTTGATCTTGTTCACTTAAAGTTTCTCCCACACGTCCAGCTTTTACTAAATGCGGTAAACTTAACTCTACAACCGTATCTAAATCTTGCTTTTTCATATACTGGTTGTTCATCCATTTTAGTTTTTGAGAATCAAATAATGCAGGTGATTTTGATAAACGAGCTGCATCAAACATTTTGATAAACTCATCTTTAGAGAAGATTTCTTCTTCACCTACTGGTGACCAACCTAATAGCGCAATAAAGTTAAAGATTGCTTCTGGAAGATATCCAAGCTCTTTATATTGCTCAATAAATTGAATAATAGATTCATCACGCTTGCTTAATTTTTTACGACTTTCATTTACAATTAAAGTCATATGACCGAATTGTGGGATATCCCAACCGAAAGCTTCATAAATCATCATTTGTTTTGGCGTGTTTGAAATATGATCATCACCACGAAGTACATGTGTAATCTCCATTAAGTGATCATCTACTGCTACCGCAAAGTTATAAGTTGGGATTCCATCTTTTTTCACGATAACAAAATCACCAAAATCATTTGAATGGAATGCAACTTCGTCTTTTACGATGTCTTTGAATGTGTAATCACGATTAGCTGGTACATGGAAACGAATACTCGGAATACGTCCCTCAGCTTCAAATTCTTTCATTTGTTCTTCAGTTAAATCACGGTGGTTACCTGCATAACGAGGTGTTTCACCACGAGAAATTTGTCCTTCACGCTCTGCTTCTAGCTCTTCTTCTGTCATATAACATTTGTAAGCTAAACCACGCTCTAATAAATCTAGATATAATTTTTTATAAATATCTAAACGCTCTGTTTGACGATATGGTCCAAATTCACCGCCAACATCAACACCTTCATCCCAGTCCATACCGAGCCATTTTAAGTATTTTAATTGGCTTTCTTCTCCACCAGCCACGTTACGTTTTACATCAGTATCTTCAATACGAATAATAAACTTGCCATCTAAATGACGAGCAAATAAATAATTAAATAATGCCGTACGCGCATTTCCGATATGTAAGTGTCCTGTTGGACTTGGCGCATAGCGCACTCTCACTTGCTTTTCCATAATTGGTACACCTTCCATTCTTAATGTCTACACATTCTATAATTGTACAACAAAAAAATGTGATTATCCATCTTACGAATTAAAAACCATTATTTTTTCTGTAATAATACCACTGCTTGAGAGGCAATTCCTTCTTCCCTACCTGTAAATCCTAATTTTTCTGTTGTAGTTGCCTTTACATTAATGTTATCTATAGACGTTTCTAACAGTTCACTAATACGTTTACGCATACTTTCAATATGCGGTGCCATTTTTGGCTTTTGAGCAATGATTGTACAATCTAAATTCCCTAACTCGTAACCTTGTTCACGCACAAATTCCCAAACTTTTTGCAACAATACAGCTGAATCTGCATCTTTAAAAGCTGGGTCTGTATCAGGAAAATGCTTTCCGATATCTCCTGCTGCAATGGCACCTAAACATGCATCAGCAATCGTATGTAACAATACATCTGCATCTGAATGGCCGATTAATCCTTTCTCGTGTGGAATTGTAATTCCGCCAATAATTAACGGTCTACCTTCTGCAAATTCATGCACGTCAAAACCTTGTCCAATTCGAAACATTCTTTACATCCTCCTTGAGCTAAACCACTGAGCTTTATGACTCTATATTATATCGATATCCTTACAAAGAAAAGCCCGGCCATTGCCGAGCTTTTCTTTGTTATACACTATCACGGCTATTTTTTCAGAACATGAAGGAAACTTTCAGCAATTAGTAAATCCTCTGGAGTCGTCACTTTAATATTATAGTAACTCCCTTCTACTACACCTACTTGCTTTCCAATACGTTCCACGAGACTTGCATCATCTGTACCAAGAAAACAGCTCTGTTTTGCACTTCTATGAGCTTCTAGCAAAAGAGAAACAGAGAACCCTTGCGGTGTTTGTACAGCCTTAAGCTGAGATCGTTCTACCGTTTCGACAACAACACCTTGCTCTACCTTCTTAACTGTATCCTTTACTGGCACTGCACAAATGGAAGCTCCATATTTTTCTGCTGCTGTTAATACATCTTGAATCACTTTATTCGTTACGAATGGGCGCGCTCCGTCATGTACAAGAACGTATTCAACATCACTCGCATGCTGAATCGCGTTATATACACTATCTTGTCTTTCGGCTCCACCCTGAATAAATTGTACCTGTTTTTCAATCGGATACTTCTGCATTAATTCTTCAAAATACGGGCGTTCCTCTTCGTTAATTGCCATAACAATACTTTTGCACGCTTTATCTCTTTCAAAAGCACGTAATGTATGAACGATAATCGGTACTTCATTTATAAGTAAGAACAACTTATTTTTGCCAGCACCCATCCGCTTTCCTTGGCCGGCTGCCGGAATAATTAATGTATACATATTAATAATCCTCTACCTATAATGCTTTTTCTAATAATTTACGTTTTGCGAAAATCATACGACCAGCTGATGTTTGTAATACGCTAGTAACCAGTACATTAAGTTGCGAACCTACATACTCTCTACCATCTTCTACTACAATCATCGTACCATCATCTAAGTACGCAACACCTTGGTTTTGCTCTTTACCATCTTTCACAACATAAACATTTAATTCTTCGCCAGGGAGTACAACTGGTTTAATTGCATTAGCTAAATCATTAATGTTTAACACTGTTACTCCTTGTAATTCAGAAACTTTATTTAAGTTAAAATCATTCGTTACTACAGTTCCACCGGTGATTTTTGCTAACTTTACAAGTTTGCTATCCACCTCTTGGATATCCTCGAAATCGCCTTCATAAATTTCTACCGGAATCGGCATCTCTTTTTGAATACGATTTAAAATGTCTAGTCCTCTGCGACCACGATTACGCTTTAAAGCATCGGAAGAATCGGCAATATGCTGAAGCTCTTCTAATACGAATTGTGGAATCACAATTGTTCCTTCCAAAAACTTCGTTTGGCAAATGTCAGCAATACGTCCATCGATAATTACACTCGTATCGAGAATTTTCCAATGAGTCGTAGATTTTTCTGCTTCTGCCTCTTCGTTCTCGTTATTATTTTTCTTCTTACCTCCGCGTTGGGGTAATGTAAATAATCCTAGCAATTCATTCCTCTTTTTAAATCCTACTTGGAATCCTAAATATCCAAGTAAAAGAGTGAAGAACACTTGCAATACCGTACTAATAACCGGAATTGTAAATTCACGAATCGGTATTAAAATTAAATATGCAACAATAAGACCAGAGATCAATCCTAATGTACCAAATAAAACATCTGCTACAGGCGCCTTTACAAGAGCCTCTTCAATATGCTTAATAAGTTGAACAATATAATCTACAAGCCAAAATGTTGTTAAAAATAAAATAATTGCACCAATAATCGCACGAACATACGATCCTTCCAATAAAGGAACAGCACCGATGTCTAATACATTAATAACTTTTGGGATTAAGTAAATCCCTAACGCTCCCCCGATCACTAGAAAGAAGAGCTGTACGATCCGTTTTAACATCCAACCACCTCCTACTCATTATTAACCATTGTTTCGCTAATCAAAACGCCGAATGCAAAAGCGGACGTGTTTTTTTATAAATAGTTTTATTTACCAATATATCATATCATATACCAAAAATGTTCTAGTGTCGTTATATTATGGAATCAATGTAATATTCTTAATTGTGTCTACTCATATATAGATGCTCTTGAATTCTTTTTAAGCCTTCTCGTATTTTCTTCGCCCTTACTTCCCCAATTCCTTCCACATCATCCAATTCCTGAATAGTCGCGCGACAAACTCCTTGCAACGTTTTGAATCGATTAATTAAATTTTCAATGATAAGTGGCGGAACACGAGAGATTTTGCTTGTAATTCGATATCCCCTTGGCGTCACACTTTCTTCTAAACTGGTTTGCCCTGGGTAACCAAGTAATTTAACTAAATCACTATCCTCTAAAAGTTGTGTATTTGCAAGGTCCTGTAACTTTTTCAAAATTTGATGATGGTCTTGTGTTTTCTCCTGATGGTAATCTTTAATTAACAATGCTGCCTCTGCTTCTAAATCAGCTAGTAATTCTGTAAGCTGTAAACGAATTAACCTACCTTCTGTTCCTAGCTCATGAATATAGCTCAATATTTCATTTTTAATACGCAGTACCATTTCAACACTATGTAAAACGTGAACTACCTCAGACATTGTAACGACCTCTTCAAATTCTAGAATGCCCAAATTCGTAATACCATCATTCCATACAGCCTTATATTTTTCTAACGTTTGAATAGCTTGGTTTGCCTTTGTTAAAATAACCCCTATATCTTTTAGTGTATAACGTAAGTTCCCTTGATATAGCGTAATTACGTTACGTCTTTGTGAAATGGCCACAACAAGGCTGCCCGTCTGCTTCGCTACACGTTCTGCTGTTCGGTGACGCATACCGGTTTCAATAGAATCAATAGATGCCTCTGGAACTAACTGTGCATTCGCTATTAAAATTTTACTTCCCGTTTCATTTAAAATAAGTGCCCCGTCCATTTTTGCTAATTCATATAAACTAGCAGGAGAGAATGCACAATTAATGTGAAAACCACCATCCACAATACTTTTAATCTGCTCATTATATCCAAGAACAATTAGCCCCCCTGTTTGTGCGCGAAGTACATTATCTATCCCTTCACGCAGTGGTGTTCCTGGGGCCACGAGCTGTAAAATATTAATCATACTTTTGACACGTTGCTTATTTTCTTCCATAGCCTAGCCTCCTAATGTCAAACGAAGCGCTTCTCCTAAATTAGAAACACCTACAACCTCAATCCCATCCGGAATTGTCCATCCTCCTAAGTTTTTTCTAGGAATAATAACACGTTGAAATCCTAATTTAGCCGCTTCTTGTACACGTTGTTCGATTCTTGATACTCTTCTTATTTCTCCAGTTAATCCTACTTCTCCTATTACTGCATCAGTTGGTGCCGTAGATTTATCCCTAAAACTTGAGGCTATACTTAAAGCCACTGCTAAATCAATTGCCGGTTCGTCTAATTTCAAACCACCAGCTACTTTTAAATATGCATCTTGATTTTGCAATAGTAAACCTGTTCTTTTTTCTAATACTGCCATAATAAGCGAAACACGGTTATGATCAATTCCCGTCGCCATTCTTCGAGGATTTCCAAAACTAGTAGGGGAGATTAATGCTTGTATTTCTACTAAAACCGGTCTTGTTCCTTCCATTGAAGCAACTACTGTTGATCCTGCAACACCAACCGGCCTTTCCTCAAGGAAGATTTCAGAAGGATTTAAAACTTCCGCAAGACCAAGCTCTTTCATTTCAAAGATACCCATTTCATTCGTGGAACCAAAACGGTTCTTCACAGCCCGTAAAATACGATACGTATGGTGTCGATCTCCTTCAAAGTAAAGAACTGCATCGACCATATGTTCTAACATACGAGGTCCTGCAATTGCTCCTTCTTTTGTCACATGCCCGACAATGAAAATAGGGATTCCTTTTGTTTTTGCAAGTTTCATTAATTCCGCTGTACATTCACGTACTTGTGCCACACTTCCTGGTGCTGACGTCACTTCAGGTAAATGTATCGTTTGAATAGAATCAATAACAACAAAAGCTGGATTCATCTCTTCAATATGTGCTGCAATACGCTGCAGGTCTGTCTCTGCTACAACAAATAGATTGCTACCCTTTACATGCAAACGATCTGCACGAAGTTTAATCTGCTTTGCTGACTCCTCACCCGATATGTATAATACATCATATGAAGAATCTGCTAATTGTGATGAAATCTGTAATAGTAATGTTGATTTTCCAATCCCAGGGTCTCCACCAATAAGCACTAAGGACCCATCTACAATTCCACCACCAAGCACACGATTAAACTCTTGAAATTCCGTTTCAATACGTGCCTCAGACTTTGTTTCTACTTCGGTAAGACGTCTTGGTTTTGTTACTTCCGTTTGAATTGCATTCGCGTAATTAAGGCGCCTAGATGATACAACTGGTTCCATTTCTTCAACAAGTGTATTCCATTGACCACATCCAGGACATTTACCCATATATTTTGGTGACTGATAACCACATTCTTGACATATAAATTTCGTTTTCTTTTTAGCCATACCTTTTTATAGTTCACTTCACTTTCGTCTATAAACGTTTATCCTTCTCGTACAAGAAAGAGGGCTATCGCGTAGCCCTCTTTGTTTGTCTATACTTATTTTACCTTTTCCGCACTATGAATGACAAATGATTCTCCTTCTACATCAAAGATAACTTTTTGTCCTTTCTCAATAGCACCTTTTAAAAGTTCTTCTGATAGTCTATCTTCTACATGTTTCTGAATTGCTCTGCGAAGTGGACGAGCGCCATACTCACGATCAAATCCTTTATCTGCAATAGCTGAAATTGCCCCTTCCGTTAAGTGCAATTCGATTTCTTGTTCTTTTAAGCGATTAACTAACTGATTTACCATAAGAGTTACAATCTCTTGAATATGTTTTTTCTCAAGCATATGGAATACGATAATTTCATCAATACGGTTTAAGAATTCTGGACGAAATGCCTTTTTCAGCTCATCCATTACTTTACCTTTCATATCCGAATAATCACGGCTTTCATCTTGTACATTAAATCCAAGATGTTTGTTACGTTTTAACGCCTCGGCACCAACGTTAGACGTCATAATAACAATCGTATTACGGAAATCAACTGTACGTCCTTTAGAATCTGTTAAACGACCATCTTCTAATACTTGTAGTAAAATATTAAACACATCCGGATGAGCTTTCTCTACCTCATCTAATAAGACAACTGAATATGGCTTGCGACGAACTTTCTCTGTTAATTGTCCACCTTCTTCATATCCAACATATCCTGGAGGAGAACCAACTAAACGGGAAGTAGAATGCTTCTCCATGTATTCTGACATATCGATGCGAATCATTGCATCTTCATCACCGAACATAGATTCTGCTAGTGCTCTTGCAAGTTCTGTTTTACCTACACCTGTTGGCCCTAAGAAAATAAATGAACCAATTGGGCGCTTCGGATCTTTTAATCCTGCTCTTGCACGACGAACAGCTTTTGCTACAGCTACTACTGCTTCATCTTGACCAATCAAACGATCATGGAGAATGGATTCTAAATTTAATAATTTATCAGTCTCTGTTTGTGCAAGTTTAGAAACTGGGATACGCGTCCATGTAGAAACGACATTTGCAATATCTTCTACCGTAACCTCTGAATTTTCTTTTCCTTGTTGCTCTTTCCATTGACGTTTTGTATCTTCTAACTTCTCACGTAAGCGTTGCTCCATATCACGTAAGGATGCAGCCTTTTCAAATTCTTGACTTTGTACAGCTGCATCTTTTTCTTTTCGAATCTCCTCAAGCTTCACTTCAAGCTCTTTTAAGTTTGGTGGTGTTGTATAAGAACGTAAGCGAACTTTTGAAGCAGCTTCATCAATTAAATCAATTGCTTTATCTGGTAAAAAGCGATCTGTAATATAACGATCTGAAAGTTTTACAGCTGCATCAATAGCGTCATCTGTAATAGATACACGGTGATGCGCCTCATAACGATCACGTAAACCTTTCAAGATTTGAATCGATTCTTCTAAACTTGGCTCATCAACATGAATTGGTTGAAAACGTCTTTCTAAAGCCGCGTCTTTTTCAATATATTTACGATACTCATCTAAAGTTGTTGCCCCAATACATTGTAACTCTCCTCGTGCTAAAGATGGTTTTAAAATATTCGATGCATCGATTGCACCTTCTGCTCCACCTGCACCAATTAATGTATGAAGCTCATCAATAAATAGAATAATATTGCCTGCTTGGCGAATTTCATCCATCACTTTCTTTAAACGATCTTCAAATTCACCGCGATATTTCGTTCCAGCTACCACTGTACCCATATCTAGTGTCATAACACGCTTATCTCTTAAAGTTTCAGGAACTTCATTATTTACAATTTGCTGTGCTAATCCTTCTGCAATTGCCGTTTTACCTACACCAGGCTCACCAATTAATACTGGGTTGTTTTTCGTTCTACGGCTTAATACCTCAATTACACGTTGAATTTCTTTACCACGTCCAATAACAGGGTCTAAGCGATTTTCACGCGCAACAACTGTTAAGTCCCTTGCTAAACTGTCAAGTGTCGGTGTATTTGCATTTGATGCTGAACCACCTTGATGACCTGAACTAGCTTCATTACTTCCAAGAAGTTGTAAAACTTGTTGTCTTGCTTTATTTAGACTTACACCTAAATTATTTAAAACACGTGCGGCTACACCTTCACCTTCACGGATTAAACCGAGTAAAATGTGTTCTGTTCCAACGTAAGAATGGCCTAGCTTACGCGCTTCATCCATAGATAATTCAATAACCTTTTTAGCACGAGGTGTATAATGTACAGTTTGAGAAGCTTCTGTTCCACGCCCAATTAACGCTTCTACTTCTTTTTGAACTTTCTCTGGACTTAATCCAAGAGCAATTAATGCTTTTGCTGCAATTCCTTCACCTTCGCGTACAAGCCCAAGTAAAATATGTTCTGTTCCAATATTATTATGCCCAATACGAATTGCTTCCTCTTGAGATAAAGCTAATACTTTCTGTGCTCTTTCTGTAAATCTTCCAAACATCATAGAAATCGCCTCCTACTTGCGCTTAGTTTTTTTCAATACGTAATCGCTCACGGATTAAGGTTGCTCTTCGATAATCTCTTTCTTCTGGCCCTAAAGGTCCACCTGCGTATTGTTGTAAAATACCTGGTTGTGTAAGAACCATTAGCTCAGTCAAAATATTTCTCGATATACCTTTTATATATCCTAGATCAATACCAAGTCGTACATCCGATAAGCAATTGGCTGCTTCTGCAGATTGAATTAAACGACTGTTTGCTAGTATGCCGTAAGAACGATAAACCTTATCTTCAAGTTCAATACTTGAATTTTGTACAATTAATTCTCTAGCTATTTTTTCTTGCTGTATAATTTGTTGAATGACACTCTTTAAATCTGCAATAATATCTTCTTCAGACTTTCCTAGCGTCATTTGATTTGAAACTTGAAATATATTACCTAACGCTTCGCTACCTTCACCGTATATTCCTCTTACTACTAACCCTAATTTTTGAATTACTTGTATAATACGGCTAATTCTTTTTGTTAAAACCAGTCCCGGTAAATGAATCATCACAGAAGCTCTTAACCCTGTGCCAACATTAGTAGGACAACTTGTAATATATCCAAGTGACTCATCAAAAGCGTATTCAACTTCTTTCTCAATCCAATTATCTATTTGATTGGCGCTTTGAAGCGCCTCTGATAACTGTAATCCTGAAAATAGGCACTGAATCCGAATATGGTCTTCTTCATTAAGCATAACACTAATATGTTCACTTTCTGATAGTAGACATGCTCCATATTCTGTCCCTGCAAGATTTGGACTAATTAAATGCTTTTCGACTAAAACTCTCCTTTGAAGAGGGGTTAATTCATTCATCTTTAATAGTCCAAACTCCCCAAAGGAACCTACTGCTTTATTTATAAATTTCTTTTTGAATAGTTCATGAATCTGTTTAGCTTCTTCTTCGTTTTGCATAGTGGAAAATTGATATTGTTTAAAATTACGAGCCAAACGAATTCGACTACTTAAAACAATATCAGAATCAGGGCCATCCCCCTTCATCCATGGACTAATTGCTTCGTTCATAATTTTGTCCAGTGACATAGAATTATTCCCCCTCCCTATGCTCACTAAGCTGTATTTCAAGACCTCGGATTTTATCCCTTACCTCTGCAGCTTTCTCAAATTCCTCTTTCTGTACGTATTGTTTCAGAATAAGTTTTAGTTCATCTAATTCTTTCTTTAAGTGGATATTTCCTTCTATACGTTCCGGAATTTTTCCACAATGTTCTGTATGCCCACCGTGAAGGCGTTTTAATAATGGCTTTAAATGCTCCTTAAATGTATCGTAACAAGAAGAACAGCCAAAACGTCCGACTTTTGTAAATTGTTCATATGTCATCTTACAATCTGGACACCTTACTATATCTGCATTTGAAAATCCATTTTTTCCTTCTTCAAACATTGTTGATTCACCGTGTAATAAACCAGCAAATAAATCATGAAATGAAAAGTTAGACTGCGATGATTGAAAGAAAGACGTATAGCCACTTTGCTCTGCACATTGCTCACAAAGATGAACTTCCGCCTTCTTCTCGTTAATTACTTTTGTATAATGTAAAGTTGCTGGTCTTATGTTACAGTTTTGACAAGTCATCACTATCCCCACCTTTACAACAGGAACGCTCTATCTCATGGTACTTTTCATACATTACTAGATTGTTCGCTTTCCTGAATCCATTTAAATAAAAGTGCATGTTCTTTTTCAAAACTTCTACAATATTTAACTGCTTTATCTTAGTTATCAATCTTTTACAAAAGTTATATTTATTTATATTTCAGTGTTCTTAACATTGCGCATAATATTCGAGCCCTAAGTTCATCTCGAGAAGGAACATCCATTGATAATACAGAACGGTCTATTACACTTAACATCAGTTTCGCTTCACGATTTGTTATGATTCCCTCTTCTATTAAACGTATAATCATACTTTCTGCATTCCCTTGCGCAACGCTATGATCAATCATATGAAGCATTTGATCAATAATGTCTATATCATCATGCAGTTTGACTTTTATAATGCGAATGTAACCTCCTCCACCACGTTTACTTTCTACTACAAATCCTCTTTCTAACGTAAAACGGGTATTGATTACATAATTGATTTGAGATGGTACGCACTCGAATCGATCCGCAATCTCATTTCTCTTGATTTCAATCACATTATTATTACTTAAGTCAATAACTTGCTTTAGATATTGCTCAATGATATCAGATATATTTCTCATTTATCCGCCACCTTCATTGACTTTGACTATCTTTGACTTTAATTATATACGTATTAATAAAATTTGCAACTCTTTTGCTTATTCACTATCCTAGCCACATTCCCCTGTATTTAAACAAAATATGAATACTTTAAACACATTTTTTATTACTATGGATTATAAAATAAAACACGAAAAAACACGAGTCATTTGACTCGTGTTTTAGTTGCTTGGCGACGTCCTACTCTCACAGGGACAAGGTCCCAACTACCATCGGCGCTAGAGAGCTTAACTTCC
>NZ_JBNPJZ010000289.1:0-299 GCF_050312695.1 Bacillus sp. AF62
TGGTAAATACTATGTGTCCATTTTGACTGAATACGAAAAAGAGATCGTACAAAAAGAAGTAGAAACAGTTGTTGGATCAGACTTTGCGATGGATCAATTATACGTCAGTTCTGAGGATGAGAGAGCCAATTATCCTAGGTTCTATCGCGAAATGTTAGACCGATTAGCAAATGCTCAACGAGTATTATCAAGACGTACAAAAGGTTCAGGGCGTTAGCTCGCCTGTCTTAGGACGAATTCGTTAGCTACCAAAAGTAACGACTAACCGAGAAGCCCCCACTTCAAACCGTCCGTTAGGA
>NZ_JBNPJZ010000290.1:0-298 GCF_050312695.1 Bacillus sp. AF62
TCTTCTTCCTTCGTAATAAAGTCCTCCTTGCGTAGGGCCCGATTCGGTGGAGTGATTCCCTGCATTTCTACAATAGGACTTGGAATATCCAAGAACTGATACAATTTCTTTAACACGACTGCAATGCGATGAATGCTTTTCTCTCCATACTTTCGTTTGTATATGAGTTCCTGAAAATAGGCTTCAAAATCTTCTTTATCTATCTTGTTCCATACGTTCTGTTCTTGAAAACGATTCGAGGTTTGCAGCCATCTTCCAAAGTCCTCAATATCATAGACATATCGTTTAATTGTGGATG
>NZ_JBNPJZ010000291.1:0-294 GCF_050312695.1 Bacillus sp. AF62
ATTTCTTTTTTAAATGCAATCTTGCATGAATCCTTATCTACACCGATTGTATCCTTAAAAATTGAAGACCCACATTTACATAAAGAATATGAAGAAGATAAATTATCCATACTAGATATATTAGCTACACTTCAAGATGAGACCAAGGTAAATGTGGAAATCCAGTTACGAAATACACAAGAGATAGTAAAACGTTCCCTATATTATTGGAGTAAATTGTATACATCTCAATTAGAGCAAGGAATGCCCTATCGTTCTTTACGAAAAACGATTGCGATTAATCTATTAGATTTT
>NZ_JBNPJZ010000292.1:0-291 GCF_050312695.1 Bacillus sp. AF62
TGCGACATCCCTATTCAAGTTTGGAAGCTTGGATAGGGGATTTTTTTGTTTAAAGGGGAAGAACAGAGTTCGCTACTAAGCAAATCAATGCGGGAATAGCCATATAGGAATCATATATAAAATTTGTAGCAACAAATGGGGAGGGGAGGAATATGGTATATAGAACCAAAAATCTGTTAAGAAACAAGTGGGAAAGGTTTGATGAAAGTGATGCTTGTAAATAGAAAGGAGAATTTCATATGTCACAACCGAATCTGCCGGATATAACGCCGGATATTTCTTTGACGCGAG
>NZ_JBNPJZ010000293.1:0-290 GCF_050312695.1 Bacillus sp. AF62
AATATATTGACGCATAATGAAACATTTGTGCAAAAACAAGAGTACGAACCTTTTGCTACGACCAAATTTCCAAATAAAAAATTATTGATTGTAACTTGTATGGATACCAGACTGCTAACATTGTTACCACAGGCATTGGGCTTACAAAATGGGGATGCCAAAGTCATAAAGAACGCAGGTGCTGTCATTTCACATCCTTTTGGTAGTATGATACGGAGTATCATACTGGGTATTTATGAATTACAAGTGGAGGAAATTTGTGTAATTGGCCATGAAGATTGTGGTATGGC
>NZ_JBNPJZ010000294.1:0-290 GCF_050312695.1 Bacillus sp. AF62
AAAATAACTGTAAAAATAGAAAAAGATGCAGTAGTAGAAATTAAAATAGGAAATAAGAAATTGCCAGATCCAATGGGAAAAATGAAGTTAGTGAAAGTAGACATAAGTGATAAAAATAAAAAGCTAGCAGGGGCAAAGTTTCATATAGAAGATCCAAAAGGAAAAATAGTTGGAGAACTAGTAACAAATGAAGAAGGAGAAGCGATATCAAAAGACTTACCAATAGGAAACTATACCTTAGTGGAAGTAGAAGCACCTAAAGGTTACGAATTATTAAAAGAAAAAATAAC
>NZ_JBNPJZ010000295.1:0-287 GCF_050312695.1 Bacillus sp. AF62
GCGGAAGTGATGTATTCCCAGATGATGATGTATTGATTTCTCCAGACGGGGAAGTTCTTCTGAGAGAGAACGCAGTGCCATACTTAGTCACGTTACTGGGATTTCAAGAACGACGAGGTGAATTGTAAATTGTGCATGGAACAGCTGCAACACAAGATTGAAAATGAAATCGCTATTTTAAAGTGTTTCATCGCTCGGTATGAGTGGGTGAATGACTCCGAATCAATTTGTATGGTAATTGCCTACAGGTATGCCTTGCAGGCGTTTATAGAAGTGTATGAGTTAAC
>NZ_JBNPJZ010000296.1:0-284 GCF_050312695.1 Bacillus sp. AF62
ATCAAAATAACAATGATAAACGCACAATATAACGCGTATGTTCCTTGTGTCTTCATCATTTCGAAAAATCCTTCTAACCCGATTCCTAACACAAAATGATTTATATTGAACATATACATGCCCCTCTCCTATTTTGTTTTTAAGTCTGTTACGATCCATTGCTTCCCATCTTGTTTGACAAACAACGTATAACCTGTTTTCATTTTTGATTCAGAATGTGGATCAATCATAGATACCTCTGTTTGTACCTCATATGTGCCTTTTGTTTTTCCTGGATAAATCTT
>NZ_JBNPJZ010000297.1:0-282 GCF_050312695.1 Bacillus sp. AF62
TAAAGAGACATTCGCACCAGAGGGATATTTAATCAATGAAGAAACATTCTCTTTTGAAATTAAAACAGATGGTGAGAGTATCAAACATGTTGTAGCAGATCAGAAAAAAGAAGTTCCACCAACACCAGAAACGCCACAACCAGAGAAGCCACAAACACCACAGGTCATTGAAAAACCTGTACCAACACCAGAGAAACCACAAAACATTGTAAAACAACCACAACCGATGAAAGAACAACCTAAGAAAGTAGAAAGTCATTTACCAACAACAGGCGGCAAAGC
>NZ_JBNPJZ010000298.1:0-281 GCF_050312695.1 Bacillus sp. AF62
ATCCGAACGAAGAATTACGAAAAATTTATAATCGAATCCTTAGTAAATTCGGCGAGAAACAAGAAATGCTGGATCAGCTAGATAAATTGGTGAAAGAAGCGAATGAAACAGCAAGTAGCGCTAAGAAAGAATCAGAAGCAGCGAAAACATTGGCTGAAAAAGTGCAAAAGAATCTTAAAAATAACACGGTAGATATCATTGAAGCTAAGAACCTGTTTAAAATCTTTTTAATAAAATCGCTACACCTGCCAATAAGCAACTCTGTCTGCTATTTTCAAGTG